>CALMZY010000133.1 GCA_937870865.1 uncultured Lentisphaerota bacterium
CTGCGCACAGGCGAATGGGGCGAGGATCAAGCCGCCCGCATGCTCAGCGGCAAAGGGTATCGTATTCTCGGCCAGCGCGTGCGTGTGGGCCGCCGGGATGAGCTCGACATCGTGGCGCGTCACGGGGAGGTGCTTGTCTTCGTCGAGGTGAAAACCCGCCAAGGCGAGGAATACGGTCGGCCGATCTCCTCGGTGAACCGCGCCAAGCGGCATTCGTTGTCGCGCGCGGCAATCAGATACATGAAGCAACTCCGGCAGAAACCCGACTACTTCCGTTTTGATGTCGTGGAAATCGTCGGCTCCGATCCGTCGGCTGATCCAATCGTTCGCCATATCGAAAACGCCTTTACTTTGGATCGCGGCTACCGCATACCATGGTGACCATGATCCAGCGGATGCTTCTTCTCGTTTGCCTGTGCCTTCTTCTCCCGGCCGCATCCGCCCAGGACATGACAATCGAAGAGCTCGCCAAAGCCGGGACCGAGTTGCTCGACGGCTATTCCGTGGAGGACCTGATCGAGCACCTGGAGATTCCCACCGCCGAGGAGTGGAGCGATTTCTGGAAGAGCCTTCAGGGCGCTCTCCAGTCCGGCTCCTTGGATGATCTCTCGTGGCTCCTGCCGTACGTGGAAACGGCCTCCGGTTTCCTGAAGACGGTTCCGCAGGGGGAGCCCTATGCCGCGTGGCTGGAACAGCGCTTGGACTACTTCGACATGGCGCGCAGCGTCCTGAAAACCGTGCCGGGGCCGGTGCCGGAAACCCGGCCGCCCGTCGAGCGCGCGCCCGGCCGGTTCCGGCTGGTTCCGCCGCCGAGGCCCCGAAGTACGCCGGCACCCGCCGCCGTGTCGAAACGGCGGATCGATACCGCGCGCAGTTCGGCCACGTGGAAGCAGAAACTGGCGGGCCGGCCGCTGCCGCCGAACGCGAAGAAACTCCTGCCGACGCTTCAAAACGCGTTCCGCTCCGAGGGCGTGCCCGTGCAGTGGGTCTGGCTCGCGGAGGTGGAGTCCACGATGAATCCCGCCGCCCGGAGCCCGGTCGGGGCCGCGGGCCTTTATCAGTTCATGATCCCCACCGCCGAACGCTTTGGGCTCCAGACCCGGCCGGTGGATGAGCGGCTTGTTCCGGACAAGAGCGCGCACGCCGCGGCCCGGTACTTGAAGGTCTTGTACAAGCAGTTCAACTCATGGCCGCTGGCCCTGGCGGCGTACAACGCGGGCGAGGGGCGGGTCGGCCGGCTTCTGAAGAAAAGCCCGGCAAAAACCTTCGAGGCGATCGAGGATTCCCTGCCCGTGGAAACCCAGATGTATGTCCCGAAAGTCATGGCGGTCGTGGCCATGCGGGAGGGTGTGGACCCGCTGAAACTCCCCGCGCCGACGGCGATGCAGATGCCGCAGGGGATGTTCCTCGTGGCGTGGGTGTTCGAGTAGGCGCGATTTCGAAATCGCGTCTACTGCCGATCCGCCGATTTCGTCGCCAGCTTCAGCGCCATTTTCACGGCATCTTCCGGCGTCCTGGCCACGTGGATGCCCGGGTCGGGTTTGCCGTTCCGGACCACGCTCCACGTCTGAAGGCCGACCACCGGGACCTTCAGCCGAAGCGCGAAGGCGATCTCCGAAAGTGTGCCGTAGCCGCCGTGGATGGCGATGACCGCATCGCAGCAGCGGACAAGCACCGCGTTTCGGATCGCGCCCAAGCCGGTGGGCAGGGCGATGTCGATGAACTCGTTTGCCACCGAAGCGGTTTCGCCCGGCAGGATTCCGACGGTCACACCGCGTTCGCTCTTCGCGCCTTCAGCCGCTGCCTCCATCATCCCGCCCAGCCCGCCGCACAAGAGGATCGCGCCCTGTCGCGCGAGCTCCGCGCCGACAGCGAAGCCGATCTTGCGTTCCTCCTTTGAACAATCATGAGGCCCGAGGACTCCGATCCTTAGTGTGTGATTTGCTTTCACGACCGGAGTCCAAAGTCCAAGGTCCAAAGTTCAAGGTGGAAGAAGTGGAGTCCCAGGGTCGTACTTCTTCGACCTTGGACTTCAGACTTTGGGCTTTGGACTCCCCCTCTCAGGGGTAGATCCTTCCCATCAGCCGCGGGAACGGGATGGTTTCGCGGATGTGTTTCAAACCGCAGACCCAGGCCACGGTCCGTTCAAGCCCGAGCCCGAAGCCGCCGTGCGGCACCGTCCCGTAGCGGCGGAGGTCGAGGTACCACTGGTAGGGCGCCGGGTTCATCTTTTCCTCGGTCATCCTTTTCTCCAGCGCGTCCGGATCATCCTCGCGCTGGCTGCCGCCGATGATCTCGCCGTAGCCCTCGGGCGCCAGCATGTCCATGTTCAGCACGACCTCGGGGTTGGACGGCGACGGCTTCATGTAGAACGCCTTGATCTTCTTCGGGTACCCGGTGATCAGCACCGGCCGGTCGAACTGGCGCGAGATGATCGTTTCCTCGTCGCCGCCGAAATCGTTGCCCCACACGAATTCCCTGGCGTCGCGAATGTGCTGCGGCCTGTGTTCGACCGAGTGCTCCAGCTCGCGCATCGCTTCGCGCAGATCCTGAATCTGCTGGGCGAGCTTGTCCTGCGCCCAGCCCTGCGGCGCCCTGGCCTTCTGCTCCTCGAGGTGCGCGAGTTCCGCGATCCATGCCTGCACCTGCTTGCGGTCCTTCTCCAGTTCCTCCTCCAGCCGGGCCTGGACGTCCGCGCTGTGCAGGAGGTCGACGGCCTGCGAGTAGGTGATGCGCGGGAACGGGGGCGCGATCTTCTCAAGGGGCGCGACGTTCCTCCCCAGGAGTTCCAGGTCGCCCCGGTGCTCCTGCAGGACCGCCTGCACGAGGTGGCACACGAACGCTTCCGCGAGGTCCTGGAGGTCCTGGATCTCCGCGAACGCGACTTCGGGTTCGATCATCCAGAACTCGGTCAGGTGCCGCCGGGTTTTGGATTTCTCGGCGCGGAACGTGGGGCCGAAGCAGTAGACCTTTCCGAGGGCCATGGCCGCGGCTTCGAGGTAAAGCTGGCCGGTCTGCGCCAGGAACACGGTCTCGCCGAAGTAGTCGACCGGGAACAGCGTGCCGGCCCCCTCGGCCGCGCCGGGCGACAGGATGGGCGTGTCGATCAGCGTGAACCCGCGCCCGTCGAAGAATCCGCGCGCGGCTCGGATGATCGAGTTCCGGATGCGCAGGATCGCCGCCTGTCGCGGCGATCGGAGCCACAGGTGCCGGTGCTCCATGAGGAAGTCGGTGCCGTGCGCCTTCCGCGTGATGGGGTAGTTCTCCACCGCCTGGAGAATGCGCAGGCGGGTGACGGCGATCTCGCAGCCGCCCGGCGCCCGTTCATCCAGCCGCACGGTCCCCGAGAGAACGAGGGACGATTCCTGGCCGGCCGCCAGCGCGTCCTTGAAGAAGGCCTCCTGCCGGGCTTCGACGACGCACTGGCACGTTCCGGTTCCGTCGCGCACAAGAAGAAACGCGACCTTGCCGCCGGTTCGCTTGCCGTAGAGCCAGCCTCTCAGCGTGACTTCCTGCCGGTCATGGTTCCGCAGATCCCGGATCTCGACGATATCGGACATGATCTCTCTCCCTGGATGACGTGGGGGCAAAATATCCGAATACCGGAAAAGACGGAAGAGGGAAGACGGGAAGAAAAAGAAAGCCGATGGTTTTCCGAAGCCGCCCTTCCCCTTGCAGGTTACCCCGAAACCCTTGTCTGCTTGCAAACCCTAGCTTCGGTACGCCACCGGCTTATCTGCTAAAACTCTTGCAGAAGACGTCGCCTGTGTCTGCAATAAAAAAGCCGGAACCCTATAGGATAATCCCTACAACTTTATTCGATCAGGCCGGACTCGATGGCATAGCGTATGAGGTCCGTCTTGTTGGCCATCTGGAGCTTCTCCATGACGCGCGCCCGGTACGTCGTCACGCTTTTTTCGCTGACTCCCAGCTGGTAGGCGATCTCCTTCACGGAGAGCCCGTTTCCCAGCAGGATCAACACTTCGAATTCCCTTTGGGAGAGCGATTCCAGCGAGCCCTTCCGTTTGCCGTCGCGCTTCAGATGACCGGCCAGTTTGGTGGCCATTGCCGACGACACGAACGTGTTGCCCCCGGCGACCGTCCGGATGGCCTGCAGGAGTTCCTCGAAGGGGGCGCCCTTGACGACGAAGCCGTCGGCGCCGCTCTCCAGGGCGTGCACGGCATAGCGCACGTGATCGTACATGGTGAGGACCACGATCTTGCAGCTGGGCAGGGCGTTATTGATCTGGCGGATCAGCGTGACGCCGTTGGCGTCCGGTAGTTTCATGTCGAGGATCATCACCGTGGGTTTCAGAGTCGCGATCTTCGTCAGGAGTTCCTTTGCGCTGGCCGCTTCACCCACGACCTCCATGTCGGGATGGCCGGCAAACTTGCTTCGGAGTCCCTCTCTGAGCATCGCGTGGTCGTCGGCGAGCATGAGCTTGATCATGGCGAGTCCTCCTGGATCCGGGCGGGTACACAGGCCCGGATCCTTGTGCCCTTGTTCTTCTCCGAAATGATCTCCAGGGATCCGCCGCACCGGGACAGCCGTTCGCGCATGCCGATGAACCCGATCCCCTTCTGATTCTGCTGATCGTTTTGGTCGAAGCCTATGCCGTTGTCCTGGATCTCGAGGCAGGTCTCGTTGCCGCATGTCTTGAGCTGGACGTTGACTTGCGACGATTCGGAGTGCTTGGCCGCGTTGGTGAGGGCCTCCTGCAGGACGCGGTACAGGCAGGTTTCCGTTGCGTCGGTCAGGGCCGGCTTGGGCCCCACGTTCGTGAATGACACGTGGATGCTGGATCCATCCGTGAAATCTTCCGTCAGGGTCTCGAGCGCAACTTCGATGCCGAGGTCGTCGATGATCGGCGGGCGCAGGGCCACCGCGAGGCGGCGGACCGAGCCGAGCATTTCATCCAGCCGCGCCATGGCGTTACGGATGCTCTGCTGCGATGCGGCATCGCCGCCCTCCACGGAGCCGAGTTCGAGGCGGGTGAGCGTCAGGAGCTGGCCGAGGTGGTCGTGAAGCACGGAGCTGATATCGCGCCGCTCTTTTTCCTGCACTTCCAGCAGGTTCGCCGCAAGCCGCGTCCGCTCCTCCTCGAGCTTCTTCTGGAGGCTGATGTCGCGGGCAATCGCCATCACCGCCGGCCGGCCCCTCCAGATCGTCTTGGCGATCGAGACGTCCACCGGGAATTGGCTGCCGTCCTTGCGGATCGCGCGGGTCTCGTACCGCGTCGGCACGAGGATGTCGCCGGCCAGTCTTCTCTGAAAAGTCGCCCAGCCGTCTTCCCTCAACTCCGGGAGAACGATATCCCAAAGGGTGAGCTTGAGCAGTTCCTCCTCCGAGTACGTGCTCATGCCGACGGCCGCCTTGTTGGCGTAGACCAAACGCGCCTCCGCGCCGGTCATGATAATGATTCCGTCCAGTGCGTTTTCCGCCAGCGCGCGGAAGTTGGCTTCGCTTTCCCGGACGGCGTCTTCCATCTGCCGCCGGTGCGTGATGTCGCGCGACACGCCCAGCACGGCGGTCGCTTCCCCCTTGCCGTTGAGGATGGGGACGAGACGCGTTTCGATCCAGACCTTGGATTCCTGAAGCATTTCCGTGACTTCGGAGAAGAGCGGCTGCTTCGTCTCGCAGACCCGTCGGATCGCGGCCGTGTGGCGCGTCGCGATCTCCGGGGGGAAGAGTTCCTCCTGCTTTTTCCCGGCGACCTGGTCGGGGCGCAGGTTCCACTGCTGGGCGCCCAGCGTGTTCGTGTAGATGATGTCTCCGTTGGGCGCGCACATGAAGATCATGTCGGGGGACGCTTCGGCGAGAGTCCGGTACCTGTCTTCACTGTCCCGGATGGACTTCTCAGCCTCCCGCTGCTCCGTGACATCGTCCGTGTGTACCATGACCTGGTTCGGCGGGACGAAGACGAACGTGATGTTCAGGCGCCGCATCCTGTTTGCGGTCCGGAACTGAAGATCGGTTTCCCGGGAGAAGGTGGAGCGTTCGCTCAGGCAACGGCGGATGTCGGCGATGATGTCCGGGCGATCCTTGTGGAATTCCGTGACTTTGTATCCAGCGTATTTCCTGATGTTCCCCTCGGTCAACAGAACCCCGGCGTTGTTGAAGTCGGTCAGAATGAGTTCATCACCCACGAGAGTCCATGTGAACGTCGGAATGGGGAAGCCCATGTACTGCGCGCGCCACACCTCCTCGCTGTGGCGGATTTCCTCCTCGGCCCTCTTGCGGTCCGTGATGTCCCGGATCACGCCGACGATGTGATGCCGGCCGCTCGGATCGGTGTATCGCGTCTTTTTCGTGGAGATGGTGTACGTCCGGCCGTAGGCGTCAGAGATGGTTTCCTCGCTGACATTCTCCTGGCCCGTGGTCAGCACCTCCTCGTCGTGTTTCCAGAACACGTCGACCTGCTCCTTCGGGAAGAAGTCGTAGTCGGTCTTGCCGATCATCTCCTCGCGGCTCCTGTCGGCCAGGGCGCATTCCGCGTCGTTGACCAGGACGAAGCGGTGCTGGCTGTCCTTGACGAAGATGGGGTCACTGATGCTGTTGATGATCTTGTCCAGGTATTCGCGGGATTCCTTGAGCGCCGCCTCGATCTTCCTGCGTTCGGTGATGTCCCACGCGACGCCCTGGAGATGGGTGATCGCTCCCGCGGCATCCCTCACGATCCGGGTCCGGTCCTCCACCCAGCGGATCTCGCCGCCGCGGGTCCGTACGCGATACTCCTGGACGAAAGCGTCCCGCCCTTGCCGTAGATGCTCCTCGGTTTCCTTTTCGATCCGCAGCAGGTCGTCGGGATGAATGATGTCAGCGACGCGGGGCTTCCCCGCGATAATCTCCTCCGCCGTGTAGCCGAACTGCGAAATGTTGTCGGAGACGAATTCGATGGGCCAGCCCTCGACATTCCTCCACAGGAAGGCGATCGCGGGGCTCTGGCTGATGATCGCCTCGAGATCGCGAAGGCGCCCCTGGGCTTTCTTGTGTTCGGTGATGTCCTGGTTGACTCCGTAGGTCCTGATGGTGCGTCCGCTCTCGTCCTGGACAACGAAGAAGCGGACGTTCATGAATCCGGTCTCCCCGTTGGCATAGAGGATGCGATGTTCCAGAAGGCGGCTGTAGTGGGGGTCCGCGGTCTCGTTCGACGCCTTGATCTCCTCGGCCACGCGGTGCAGGTCATCGGGGTGGCAGAATCTTCGCGCATACTCCGCCGAGCGCATCGTGTAACCGCCCACTTCCTGGGCCGTGGTTCTGAAGATCCGGTAGAAGTTGTCGTTGAACGTGAACGTATCGCTGTCCACGTCATATTCCCAGTAGCCGGCATGCGCCATCTGCAGGGCGGTGGCCAGGCTCGCCTCGCTCCGGCTCAGCGCCTCCTCAGCCAGTTTGCGCTCCGTGATGTCGTGGCCGACCCCCTGGATCTCAATCAGCTGGCCCTGCTCGTTGAAGACCGCGCGATTCGTCCACCGTCCCCACCGGACCTTGCCGTCGGACCCGGTCGAGCGATTCTCGCTCACCAGGAAGGGATTTTGAGGACTGAGGGCCGTCAGTTGGTCCAGCAAGGCCTGGCGATCCTCCGCCAGCACGTAGGGGGCGAAGGGCCGGCCGATCACTTCCTCGCGCTTCTTTCCGTAATACTGGCAGCACGCTTCGTTGACGAAGGTCACGATGCCGTTCGGAAGAAACCGGCAGATGCAGTCCGTCTGGGATTCCACGATGGCCCGGAAACGCTCCTCGTTCCGCCGCAGGACCTCGTCCGCGCGCCGGTGTACCAGCGTATTGCCGATGGCCGTCGCGACATTCGCCAGCATGGTCTTGTCCCGCTCCGTCCAGGTGCGCTCGATGCGGTGGTCCTCGATGAGAACGAAACCCCAGCAGCGGTCCTCCACGAGAACGGGAACGGCAAGCAGGGAGATGACACGGCGCGCCAGGAAGAACGGCTGCTCCTCGGCGGGCAGCGATCGGGTGGCCCCGCCGAGGGCGTGGCCGCTGGAAAGGACCGTGTGCCAGCGTGAAAGGCCGAGTGACTTGTAAGCCGCATCCTGCAGGCCCGGGTCGTTGTACTTGAAATCATCGGAATCGCGCGACCACTCGAAGCGATGGCTGATCGCGGGCTGCTTGGTCGCGGCATTGACGGTCTGTTCGAACACCGTCAATCGGTCCGCGCCCAGGGCCCTGCCGAGGATGCCGAGGGCGCCGATGATCACCGAGAGACGGTCGGTCTGCGTGTTGAGGAGCATGACCGCCTCGGCGCCGGCTTCGAGGAGGGTGTCCTTCTTGCGCTTGTCCTCCTCCTCCTTGTAAACGCGGACGGCGTGCGAGATGACGCGCGAGACCGTGTCGGCATTGATCCGGTCTTTCGGCAGGTAGTCCGCGGCGCCCGTCCTCAGCAGGTCGGCCACCAGCATCTCGTCTCCGAAACCGGTCGTGATGATGACCGGAATGCGTATGCCCGCGTCGCGGATCTTGCGCAGGAGGTCCAGGCTCTTGCCGTCCGGCAGAACGTGGTCCAGCATGATGACGTCAAAGGCGTTTTTCCGGATGAGCTCAACCGCGGAAGCGATGTCCGCCGCCTCCGTGGTCTGGGGATTCAGCTTGGTGCCTTTAAGTGCGCGGAGGACCGTCATGCGGTCGACGGGGTCGTCATCAACGACCAGGATGCTCAATTGCCGGGCCGGGCTGATCTCGTCGCGGGTTCGCGGATCAGCGGCCGCGGGCTTGCCGCCCGCGGTTTTTTTCCCGTCCTTGTCCGATGGTTTCGCCATGATTCCGCGCCCATCCCGAAACACGACAGAAATCAATCCCGCCCGAACTCTCCCGATGACAAAAATAGACGCGGGCGAATGCCAAAGCCAGTTTTTTAGTGTGCGAAAGACCGTTGAACGACCGAAGTCGGAAGGCAAATGCTCTATCCAAGAAACGGCCTGTGCAGTAAGGTACCGGAAAACGTTGCCGGGCCGTCTTGTGGAGCGAGTATGAAGGAAGGAGCCGCTCATGAGTGACAAGCCTGTGACTCATCTTTTTCGCTATGTGGCCCTCGGGGTGGGGGCTGTCGGACTCGGCCTTCTTTACCTCTCGGCTCTCCATCGGGAAATCCCCGCCGTCAAGATCGGCGATATCAAGCCGTCCATGAACTTCGCAACCGTGCGTGTGTCCGGCGAGGTTTCACGCGATGCGCGGCTGTTCAGGGAGGGAGAGCACATCCGGGCCCTGCGGTTCAGCGTCAGCGACGGAACCGGGGAAATCCATGTCCAGGCTCAGAAGTCCGCGGCCCAGGCGTTGGTGGCCCGCTTTGGACTGCCCCGCGAAGGGGACCGCGTCGAGGCGGTCGGAAGTCTCGATGTGTCGGAGGGGAGCGAGGTCGTCATGCGCCTGCAGGTTCCGGAGTCGTTTGTGCTCACGCGCGCCGAGATCAAACCCGTGGCGCTGAAGGAGATCGACAGCCGCCTGCTCGGGAGGAGCGTTGTCGTCGAAGGAATCATCAAGAAGGTCCTTGCGCCGAAATCCGGGAGCAAGGCGCCTTGGACGATGGTGATCGGGGATTCCGGCGGACAGCAGGAAATCACCTTCTGGCAGGACATCTACGACGAGATTCAGAACAAGGTCTTGCTGGCGCCGGGCGCGCCGGTTCGCGCACGCGTCGAGGTCCGGAACTACAAGGACGAGCTTCAGTTGGCCTTGGGGCAGGGGATGGATATCGAGTTCCTCGCCCCGGCCGCGGCCCCGGATCAGGCCCCGCTGACGCCCGCGGGGGCCGTGACCCGCGCGATGGCGGGCAAGACCATCAAGGTGACGGGCCGGGTCGCGCAGATCAAAGCGCCCGAAGCGGGGTCGAAGGCGCCTTATGAAGTGACTCTGCAGGATGACGGCAAGGACGTGTGTGTTGTGTACTGGGATGCGGTCGCCGGCCTTCTGGACGATGGGAACAAGCCTTTTGTCGGCGCCCTGATGACGGTCAAGGGCCAGGTCAACGAGTACAAAGACAAACTCCAGATCAAGATCGAGGACCCTGCCGATCTGACGCTCGTCGACGTGAGGCCCGCGTCCGCGCCGCAAGTGGATCCGGCGCGCGAGATGGAAATCGGTTCGATCAAGCCGTCCATGGCAGGCCGGGGCGTTACCGTTCGGGGCGAGTTGGGGGAGCCCCGATCCATCCGGGGTGGAGTCGTTTATCCTCTGAGAGATGGATCCGGCTCGATCATGCTGGTCCTCTGGGACAAGACCGCTTCAGGGCCGGTGCGGGATGACTTGTCGGCCGGGAGCCATGTGGTGGTTTCCGGGAAGGTGACAAAGTACAAAGGCGACCTCGAAGTGGTTCCCGACAACATCGAAGCGATCCGGATCGTTGCTCCGCCGAGCCGGTAGAACCGGGGGCTTCGAATCATTCCGGAAAGAAGTCGCCAAGGCGGGCGCCTGATTTCTTCCCATGATGCGCGGCCGATTGCCGGGACAGATGGCCGCGCGTTCTCTCGCACAGGTCGAGAAAATCTCCGCAGGACATCGTGTCCGCGCCGGCCGCGGAGGTGGTCTCGCGCTCCAGCCGATCCGACGTGACCACGAGGATGCCGGCCGGGTCGCCGTCGTCGTGAACAAGCCGCTCGATGACGGTGTCGGCCGTCTTGTCCGCCGGCGAGAAGACGACTTCAATCGATGCCGATTCGTAGCCCTCGCGGCCGCCCCGCGCGGTGCCGTCGAACACCACGGTAAAGCGTTCGGCGAGGCTGCCGGCTACTTCCTCCAGTTGGCGCACCAGGCGATGCCGGGCGGTCAGAAGGGTGCCCGTCCGCGATCCGGATTGGGGGTGACGGTGAAGCAGGCTGTAGCCATCGACGATGATCCAGCGCGCGTTCATGGTTCAGGTTTCCCGCCCGGGTCGAGCGTTCTAGGTCTTGGCCGGACCGGTCGACTCTCGGACGATCAGTTTGACCGGAAGGACTTCATGGCAGGTCGAGATATCGCCCCGGAACAGCGCCAGCAGGCGCTCGCACGCGGCGCGACCCATCTGGTACAGCTCGTGGCGGATGGTGGTCAGGCCTGGCGTCGTGAATTTGGCCTGCGGAATGTCATCCACGCCCATCACCGACACGTCTTCGGGAATCTTCAGATTGTGCGTGTGGATGTATCGCATGGCCCCGATGCCCATCCGGTCGTTCCCGGCCATGATCGCCGTGATCGCCGGGTTCGTGGCGAACAGCTTGCGCGTGGCTTCAAAGCCGCCCTCCTGGCTCCAATCCCTTCCCCCGTCCTCCCACAGCACGGCTTTCTCGTCCAGACCCGCGGCGCGGCAGCGAGCAATGAACTCATCCCGGAACGCCAGCCCCGTGTGCGTGTTCGTGCCGGCAATGACCCCGATATTCCGGTGGCCGAGGCCCAGCAGGTGGTCGGCCGCCTGGCGCGCGGAGTCGCGATAATCGACGCCCAGGAAATTCAGCGAACTGTTGGGAAAGAAATGGTTGACCAGCAGGAACTTGTACGGACTGCCTTCGAACGCACGCAGGTAATCGTCCTCGATGGATGAAGCGATGAACAGCATCCCGTCGACCCGCCTCGATTTGAGGATGTTGATGTACTCCTGGCTTTCGACGAACTTGCTGTTCGCGACATCGAGAAGGACCTTGTAGTTGTCGTCGCACGCGCGGTCGTAAATGCCGCTCACGATTTCCCCGAAATAGATGTCGGCAAAGACGTGATTCAAATGGGGGACCACCACGCTGATCACCTCGCTGGTCTGTGAGGCGAGACCGCGAGCGTGGATGTTCGGTTGATACCCGTGCTTCTTCACCGAGGCGAGGACGCGGTTCCGTGTCTTCTCGCTGATGCGCGAGTTGTTGTTCAGCACGAGCGAAACCGTGCTCAACGAAACGCCGCACTCCTTGGCGATATCCTTGATGGTCGTTCTTTGTCCCTGTGCCATGTTGTTCCCTTTGGAGTCCTCGGGTGAAACGTTCTACCTATAGCACAGTGATTCTACACGTGCAAAAGCAATTTGTTCAGAAAAGAGCGCGTTTTTGGCCTATTTGCCGGGGTTGGCGCTCTTGGCCACCGGGCCGGGTTTTTCTTTTCATGCCGTTCGTCCGGCACTATTCTTCTGCCGCGGTGGTGACCTTCTTTCGAAAGGAGATACGCTATGCAGCATCGTGCCCTCGCTCTCAAGGCCGCCTGTTTCCTGTTCAGTGTCTCGCTGTGCGGTGCCGAGCTCAACATGGACTGGGCCTATCACAACGTCGCGGGATCGGATCGTGCCCAGGAGTTCGTGCCCGGTCAGGGTTTTTCGTTTCTCGGCAACAGCAAGGTGATCATCCCGGATGGCGAGCCGGTAACCCTCTATGTCACCACGGCCAACCAGTTTGCGGGTGATGCCGACGAGCAGGTGTTTGTCCGCTGGTGGAACGGCAGCGAGGAGAAGTGGATTTCGGGGACGTGGGCGACGAACGTCTGGCTCGGGAGCGGTGAGAACGATGCCGGGCGTTTCCATGGCCTGCCGATGGATCAGTCCGTCATGCTCGACGTGTGGAAGTTCGAGATCGGCGCGGATGTGACCCTGCCCGGCGAGAACTTCTACGTGATCCAGTTGAAGGGCTGGAAGGAAGGGAGCGAGCCGGCTCAATCCTACTTGCTCAAGGATTCCGGCACGGACAGCCAGGTGAACAACATCGGCCAGATCTGGACCTCGGGCGACTATTTCCAGCACGATTGGAGCGTGACCATCGAGGGCGCAGGCAGTCCCGCCGCCAAGCCGGCAGGCGCGTCCACCAACGCTCCGAAAGCCGTCGCGGCGCCTCTGTAGAGGGGAGTCTTGGGCCGTAAAAAACATTGAAGGTTTCGCGCGGCCCGGCGTCTTATTAGTGTTTACCGGCATCGACGGGATGTTAGAGTTTACGCGAAGTAGCCAAAACGGAGGTGGCAAATGAGACGTTTCATATCAGTGCTGATGGCCGTTGCCGCGGGTGCGGCGGTTGCGTCCGCCGAACCGATCCGCGTCGCGCTCATGGACTTCCAGGATCAGACGGGCATGAAATCCGATGCCGATCTTGGCGGCGGCATCGCGCCGTCCGCCCTCGCGGGCAAGGGCGTGTTCCTTCTCGCCGAACAACTGGTCGGCAAGGAGGGCTTCACCCTCGTGGATCGCCGCGACTTCATGGACCAGATGGAGAAGCTGCAGCCGAAGGACATGGGCGAGAAGACCCCGACCAAGCCCTCGTTCATCCAGGCGGCGCAGGCCCTGAACACCGATGTCGTGCTGCGCGGCAGCCTGCTGGGGTTCTCGACCGGGAAAAAGGTCGTCGACCAGGGCGGCTACAAGACCGAGTTTTCGACGGCCTCGCTGCGCGTGGGCATTGAGGCGCTGGATTCCGTGGACGGGACCGTCGTGGCGATGGCGAACGGCGTTGCGGACGGGAACTTCCGCCAGACGGCCGCCAGCTACACGGTCATGTCCGAGGAAGACGCGATCGGCCTGATGCAGAAGGCCATCGCCCAGGCGCTGCCCAACATCGAAAACGCTCTTCAGACGCGGCTCTCCAAGCTCGCGAGCCGGCCGAAGATCAAGCTGAGCGTGAGCACGTCCGCCGACCCCGCGCTGATCGAGATTGACGGCATCCTGGTCGGCACCTCGCCGGTCAAGGGCCTGGATATCTACCAGGGCGATCACGTGCTGACGATCGGCAAGCCCGGCTACCGTGACATCACCAAGCGCATCCTGTTCGAGAAGAACACCGAGATTGAAGTGCCGATGATGCGCACGGAACTGTCCGCCGAGGAAATGAAGGAAGTCCTTGAAAAGGCGCGGCTGGACATCATTTCGACGGACGGCGTCATAAAACCCGGGCTGATCATCAAGACCGTGGACTAAGGGCTAGAATAATCTGCCGGTTTGAAGTATTTATTCGCCGGGGCGTGAAGGCGCCCCGGCGAACTGTTTTTGCGGGATATGATGTCTTCGTTGCTAGCGTTTCTGCACCACATCCTCACGAACCTCGGATTCGTGCTGGTCTGGGTGATGTGTCTCGTGGGCCTCCTTCTCTCGTGTCTGTCCATTTCGGGGACATGGCTGGTGGTCGGCGCGACCCTGCTTTCGATGCTGCTCGTCGGTTCGGGCTTTCCGGGATTCGGAACGGTTCTCCTGATGATCTGGGTCGCGATCTGCGTCGAGGTGGTCGAGTACGTCGCCGGCGTGTGGGGCGTCAAAAACCGCGGCGGTTCGAACTGGGCGGGCTTGGCGGCTCTGGTCGGGGGCGTGGCCGGGTTGATCCTTGGCACGGCGATTCCGGTGCCGGTCCTTGGCAGTCTGCTGGGGATGACCGCCGGCAGTTTCGGTTTTGTGTACGGCGTCGAGCGTTACCGCTTGAAACGGGCCTCGCCGGCCGTCCATATTGCCCTCGGCGCGGTGGTCGCGCGGTTCTTCGTGGTGCTCTTGAAGGTCGGCGTCACGCTCGGGATGATGGCATGGCTCGCAATCGGCTTGGCGGCAAAATGAGCGGCGCGTTTTTTCCAAGCCTTGGAAAAAAATCTGTTGTTGTTTCCAAGGCTTGGAAAATCCTTCTCGCAAGCTCCCTCCTCGCGATGACCGCGCCGGCCGAAAATCTCCGTCCGATCCTCGGGACCCACGAGCAGGCGCGCCTGGAAGATGCGCTGCGCGGCATGGAGATGACCGGGGTGGATCTGGGTTTCGGAAAGGACTACGGCAAGCCGCAGGTCGTTCTCCAGCGCGCGCGCCGGCTTCTCTCGGAACCGCTCGGACTGCCGGCGATGGCGGACGAGATCCTTGCGACGTTCCAGCCGAATTGCCCGCCCGCCGTCTGGCTGGAGTCCGCCAGCCTGCTCGAGGTGAAACTGACCGAGCCGGCGGCCGCGCCGCCTGCGGGCGCAAGTTCCCTGACCAACGGCCTCGCCTCCTTCCTGTCGGGAGCGCGCCGGGCCGAACAACGGCTGACGCAGGCCTTTGGCTCCCTGACCGGCGACGAGAAGCGGTACGTCGCGGCGGCTTTCTTCGCGGGGACGTTCAACGCGGAGGACAAGGCCGACGTGCGGGTTGACCTTCTCTCCGTCGGGGTGTCGACGTCCGAAATCCAGCGGGCGATCATGGAGAGCCTGGACATCGATCCCGGGCCGGCGTCGTCGAACTTTCTCGCCGTTCTGGGGAAAGTGGACATCGCGGCGCTGCTGGACGCGGGGCGCGTATTTCAGCAAGCGGTGTATGAAGCGCGCGAGGCCGCGAAGTCCGTTCACGATTGGCCTGAGAAACCCACGCGCGTCGATTCGATCCTGTTCGGCACGCGGGGCGACGATGTGTACACGAACGCGGAACTGCTGATCCTGGATCCGGGCGGAGACGACACCTACTGCGGGGACGCGGGAAGCGCGAACGGTTTGCAGGGCAGGCTGCTCGCCGCGATCGTGGACCTTGCGGGCAACGACCGCTACATAGGCGATCGGGTGTTGGGGCCCGGCTCCGCCGTGTTTGGCGCGGCGGTGTTGCTGGACGGTGCGGGCGACGACCTGTACCGCGCGAAATACACCGGCCAGGCGTCCGCGTTTTTCGGCGCGAGCTGGCTGGAGGACCTGACGGGAAGCGATGTCTATCGCGCGCAGGCGCACTCGCAGGCCGCCGGGTACGCGGGGTTCGGATATCTGCGTGACGGCGCCGGCAACGATGTGTACGACGTCGGGTTCGCGGGTCAGGCGTACGCGGGGGTCATGGGCGTGGGCGTCCTGGTGGATGAGGCGGGGAATGACCGCTATCTCGCGGGCGGGGTCGAGCACGACTACGAGCGCAACGACGACCGGTACGTTTCGATGGCGCAGGGACTGGCGATCGGCATGCGGCCGTACGCGGGCGGCGGTGTCGCCGCATTGATCGATCTCGAAGGCAACGACACGTACACGGCCGACGTGTTCGGGCAGGGGGTCAGCTACTGGTATTCCGTCGGCATGCTGCTGGATGTCGCGGGCGACGACACGTACTCGATGTACCAATACGGGCAGGGTTCCGGCATCCATCTCAGCTCCGGCCTTCTGGCCGACGGCGGCGGCAAGGATGTTTACACCGGCGGCGTGCTGGTGCAGGGCAACGCACACGATTACGGGGTCGGGATGCTGTTCGAGCAGGGCGGGGACGACACGTACACCGCGAACCAGCACGCGCAGGGCCGGGCGATCAACAACGCGCTCGGGATTCTCGTGGATTCCGCCGGCGACGACTCCTATTTCGGGCGGCAGACCGATGAGTGCCAGGGCATCGGCAACGACGCGGGCGAGCGCGAGTACGGGAGCCTGGCGGTGCTGATGGACCTGGCGGGCAGGGACGTCTACTCCTGCGGCGCGACGAACGGGTGCCGGATGACGAGGCCGGATTTCGGGATTATTTATGACGATCAGCCCTGATTTTGTTGCCGCAAAGAGGCGCAAGAGGACACAAGGGAGGAATGTTTCCCTGTGTGTCTTCTTGAGCCTCTTTGCGGCCAACGTTTTTTCCGGAGGGCCGCCGTCCGACGACGAGTTGATCTTCAACCTTCAGCGTTACGGCAACACGCCGGAGAAGCGCGAGGCCAAGGCGCGCTCGCGCGAGATCCTAGTCCGGCGCGGCCCCGACGCCCTGCGCCTCCTGATGGGGCGGGTCCACCTGGAGAACGTGATGATCTCGGTTGAGGCGGAGAATATGGTGCGGACGATGGACACGCAGGAGGTCGCGTCGGTCCTCTCCGGGTTCCTCGCCGACGCGCATCCCCGGACGCGCAAGCTGGCGGCGTACTGGCTGGGTTTTCACGACACGCCGGAGTACGCGGCCCGGGTTTACCCTCTTCTGGAAGACGACGAAACGGCTGGGGCGGCGATTCGCACGCTGGGCAAGTGGCGGGACCGTGACGCGATCCCGAAGATCGTCCCGTTCCTTTCGCACGAGAAGGAAGTCCGGCGGATCGCGGCGGTCAACGCCTTGCGCGACATCGGCGACGCGTCCGCGATCCCGGAACTGGAGCCTCTGCTCGACGACCGCTATTTCACCGTTCGCAAAGCGGCGGAACGCGCCCTCGCGAAACTCCGCGAGTCACGGCCGTAATGTCCATCTGCGATCACTCTTTGTCTTTGACACGCCGCGCTCCTGATGTATCTTCAAAAGCCGCTGGCCAGATGGGCCATAACAACACGGAGGATCATATGGGCAACTGGGTCAAGGAATTCAAAGAGTTCGCCGTCAAGGGGAACATGGTCGACATGGCCGTCGGTATCATCATCGGCGGCGCGTTCGGCAAGATCGTCTCGTCGCTGGTCAACGACGTCCTGATGCCGCCCCTGGGCATGCTGATGGGCGGCGTGGATTTCTCCGACAAGGTGGTCACGCTGAAGGAGGCCGTTGAAAACGCCCCCGCCGTTCAGCTCAAGTACGGCATGTTCATCAACAACATCATCGACTTCACCATCGTGGCGTTCGCCGTGTTTCTTCTGGTGAAGGGCATCAACCAGTTGAAGAAGAAGGAAGCGGCCGCCCCGTCGACGCCTCCGGCGCCTTCGGCGCAGGAAGTGCTGCTGGGCGAAATCCGCGACATCCTGAAGACGAAATAACCGCAAGGAGAACATCATGATGAGAATTGTATCTGCACTGATTGCCGTTCTGCTGGCCGCCGCGCTGTCCGCGCAGGCGGAGGAATCCGCCGGGGCCAAGTGGAGCACGAGCGCGAACGCGGGGCTGAACCTGACGCGCGGAAACAGCCGGACCACGGCGGGCAACGCCAGCATCGTTTCCGAGCGCAAAGGCGACGCGCATGAAGTCACGCTGGGCGTCGAGGGCAACTACGGCCAGAGCGAGCAGACGGATGCGGACGGCGGGACGGAAATGAAGACCACCGTCCAGAACGAGAAGGGGTATGCCAAGTACCGCTACCTGTTCACGGACCGCGACTACGCCTACATGAACGGCGAACTCAGCCAGGACAAGATTGCGGATATCAAGTACCGGCTGATCGTCGGTCCCGGCCTCGGCCGCTACTGGATCAAGAGCGACAAGAACACGCTCGGAACGGAACTCGGTATCTCCTGGATCAAGGAAAAGATCAGCGAGGACGAAGGCGATCGCTTTGCCCTGCGTTTCGCGGAGAAGTACGAGTTGAAGATCAGCGACACGGCGAAGCTGTGGGAAAGCGTGGAGTACCTCCCCGCCATCGATGACTTCGAGAATTACCTGGTCAACGGCGAAATCGGCGTTGAGGCGGCCATGAACTCGAAGCTCAGCCTGCGCATCGTGGCCCAGGACAAGTACAACAACGTTCCGGCGGACGGCAAGGAGAAGAACGACTTCACCGTAACCGCCGGCATCGGGTACAAGCTGTAAGGCGTTTCGACGGATTGGAAGGCCGGGCATCGGCTGCCGATGCCCGGCCTTTTCCTTTGCGGCAGAGAACTTGCCCTCCCGGAGGACGATGCATACAATGCCGCGCTGACCTTTATGAAATCGATGTCCTACATCAGCACGCGCGGGCAGACCCGGCCGATGAGTTTTCAGGATGCCGTGATCACCGGCCTCGCGCCGGACGGCGGCCTGCTGATTCCCTCCGACATCCCGCGCGTGGCCGATCGACTGCCGGAATGGTCGAAGCTGTCCTACCAGGACATCACCTTCGAAATTCTGCGTCTCTTCGTGGACCTGCCGGACGGCGACCTGCGGGACTTGATCGAGCGCAGCTACTCCACGTTCCGCCACCCGGAGATTGCGCCGGCCTGGAAGGTCGGGCCCGTGCACATCCTTGAGCTGTTTCACGGCCCGACGCTGGCGTTCAAGGACATCGCGCTCCAGTTCTTGAGTAATTTCTTCGAGTACATCCTGGAGCACCGCGGCACGCACCTGAACATTCTTGGGGCGACCAGCGGCGATACCGGAAGCGCGGCGATCCACGGCGTGCGCGGCCGCGACCGGATGAGTATTTTCATGATGCACCCGCACGGCCGCGTGGCGCCGCTGCAGGAGAAGCAGATGACGTCCGTGCTGGACCCGAACGTGTTCAACCTCGCGATCGAGGGCACATTCGACGATTGCCAGCGGATCATGAAGACGATCTTCAGCGACCTGCAGTTCAAGGAGCGGTTTGCGCTGGGGGCGGTCAATTCGGTCAACTGGGCGCGCGTGGTCGTGCAGATCGTCTATTACTTCTCGTCCGGCCTGTACGTCATGAACACAACCGGCAGCAAGGCGGTGCGCTTTGCCGTGCCGACCGGGAATTTCGGCGACATCCTGGCCGGCTATTACGCCGCGCGCATGGGACTGCCGATCAGCCGCCTGATCCTCGCGACGAACGAGAACGACATCCTGGCGAGGTTCTTCAACACGGGCGACTACAGCCTCGGCAGGGTTGTTCCCACGATCAGCCCCTCGATGGATATCCAGGTGGCGAGCAATTTCGAGCGCTACCTCTTCTACAAGGTCGGCGGCGACAGCCGGAAACTGGACGGCCTGTTCAGGCAGTTCGCGTCGACGGGGCACCTGACCATCCCGCGCGACGACAAGGGACGGGTTGACGATCTGTTCGTTGCGGGAGTCGGTCGCACGTCGGAGACGCTGGCCGTGATCAAGCGGTACTATGAGCAGTACAATTACCTCATGGACCCGCACACCGCGGTGGGCGTCAAGGTGGCCGAGTCCTGCGTGGACGATGGGGAGCCGGTGATCTGTCTCGCCACCGCGCATCCCGCGAAGTTCAGCCAGGCGATCCAGGACGCGACGGGCAAGGACCTCGCGCACCACGAGATTCTCGACCGGCTCGCCGATGCGCCGACACGCTGCACCGTGCTTCCGGCCGACGAAAAGCGGGTCAAGGACTACATCTGCGCGCATGCATAGCCGCCCGCGCCCGAAATTCGGCGCGGCGAATCCGTCTTCCCTTTCCTCCGATCTCCGCGTTACAATCCGTTTCAGGGCGGAATAACGGGCCCGTCTTCTTCTCGCGCGACGCATGACAGGAAACGTGGACAAAGTGAGGAGTCTGGTGGTGGCGATTTGCATCGTGTGCGGATCGGCGCGCGTCTTAGCCGGCACGCTTTACGAGTCCGCGGCCATGGGCCCCCCCGGGCGACTTGGCGGAACCACCCTCATGCACGATCAGTACGCGGGAGCGCGCTTTTACATTTCGCAGTCCAGCCTTGTTTCGCGAGTCGGCGGACACATGGGTTGCGACACTCCGAGCCATACGTTCTTTGCCGCGATCGTCAGACTGGACGGCCCGACAGCCTTGCCTCACGGCGACCCGTTTACGACCGGGGAACTCGTTGCGGTCACCAACTTCTCGATGGGCGCGGCGGGCTGGCCGTCGCTCGATTGGATGACCCCGTTGAGGGTGGCGCTGGACCCCGGCTGGTACGGCCTGGTGTTTGGCGGAGGGCGCTATTCAGAACCGTTCCACGGCGCCTACGGGAGCGGGTTCATGCCGGCGAACAACGCGAACCTGCCGGGTTCGACGTATTTTGGATGGACCAGCCCGTATCTGGAGCCGACCAACGTCTGGAAGAACGGCATTGCCTCCGAGTGCCGCTTTGTCGTCGAAGGGAGCGCGGTCACGTCGCAGCCCCGGATCTGTTCCGTGAGATTCGCCAACAACAGAATGCTGGTCACCCTGACCAACCTGCTGTGGGGCTATGAGACCGGGGTGGAGGCGAGGAACGGTCAGCGCGAGGCCCCGTGGACTGACGTCACAAACGCCGCGTTCGTGGCGACGAACAGCTGCAGCAGTTGCTCCACGGTAATCTCCAACATGGGGAATGCGGGTTTGATCCGGATGATTCAGCGGTAGGAGGTTTCCCTCCAGCGCTAATCCAGGCGCTTTCGGAATTTGAGGACAGCCAGTCCGAGGATCCCCGCGCCCCAGGCGAAAAGCGCGAGCGCCTGCGGCCACAGGTCCGGCCACCACGTGCCCTTCAGGAAAATCCCCCGGATGATGGTCAGGTAGTATTTCAACGGGATGAACGCCGCGACGTATTGGATCGGCCGCGGCATGTTCTCGACCGGAAAGATGAACCCCGACAGCAGGACGAACGGAAGCATGACGAAGAAGCCGGCGATCAGCATGGCCTGCTGCTGCGTCTTGACGAGCGTGGAGATGAACAGGCCGAGGCCCAGCGTGGTCAGCAGGAACAGGCCCGAATAGGCATAGAGAGCCAGGACGTTGCCCCGCAGGGGCACGTGGAAAACGAAGAGAATCACGGCGATCGCGAGCGTGATCTCGATGAACCCGATGACGACGAACGGCAGGAGCTTGCCGGCGATCAACTCGCTGGGCCGGAGCGGTGTCACGATGACCTGCTCCATCGTTCCCTCTTCGCGTTCTTTCACGAGGGCCATGCTTGTGACGATCATCGTGGTTACCAGGAGGAGAACGCCCATCAGAGCGGGAACCATGTAGTAGGTCGATGTCAGGTCCGGGTTGTACCACGCGCGCGATTCGGCGACGATCGTCGGCAGTGCGATTCCCCGCCGCGCCAAATCGGCTTCCACCACGCGCACGAGCCGCTCGGAATACAACCGGGTTGCTTTCTGAAGGTAATTCAATCCCTGCACGGCGAAGTTGCTGTCGGCGCCATCCACAAGCACCTGGACGGTGGCCGGAGTGTTTCGAACCAGCCGCTTTCCGAAGTCCGGCGGGATCACGACCACAAGCCCGGCGGCGCCGGAAACGAGCAGATCGGCATCGTTGTTTTCGGGCCCGTCGAGCAGGGCGATCTGGAAGTAGCCCGAGGCCCCCAGCGCCCGGATATACTCGCGGCTGTGGTAGGATTGGTCGTTGTCGCGGATCGACATGGAAATGTCGCGGATATCCGTCGTCGCGGCATTTCCGAGGACCAGGAGCTGGATCAGCGGCGCGACGATCAGGATGCCGAACAGGCTTTTGTCGCGCCGGATCTGCGTCAGTTCCTTTTTCAGAAGCACCTTGACGCGGTTCAAGTTCATCTCAGATGGCTTTCCTTGTTTTGTGAGCCGCGATCAGGTTGTAGAAGACGCCCAGCGCCAGCATGGCCGCGAGGTGCGGGGCGATGACCTGCAACGACGCATCCTTCATCATGATCTCGCGCAGGGCGGAGACAAAGTAGCGCGGGATTACGACGAAGGTCAGCCCCTGGATGATGAGGGGCATGTTTTTGATCGGGAAAATAAAACCCGAGAGGATCAGGGAGGGGAGCAGGGTCGTGAGGATCGCGATCTGAAACGCCATCTGCTGGGAGCGGGTGACGGAGGAGATCAGCACGCCCATTCCCAGGGCGGCGAACAGGAAGAGCAGGGTCGTGATGCCCATCAGGATGAACGAGCCGCGGATCACAACGCCGAACAGGTGGTATCCGATCAGCAGGATCATGATCATGGTCAGGAGCCCGATGATGACGTAGGGGAGCGTTTTCCCGAGAATCAGTTCCTCGGACCGGATGGGGGAAACCATCATCTGCTCGATCGTTTCCCGTTCCTTCTCGCGGACGATCGAGAGCGAGGTGGCGATCACGGCGGAGAGCATCAGCAGGAGTCCGATCAGGCCGGGCACCAGGAACTTCGCGCTCTCGAGTTCCGGATTGAACCAGAGCCGCGGCTCCGGCAGGACCATGGGAATCGAGGCGCCGCCGCCGCTGAGGACATCCAGTCGCGCCTTACGCGTGGCCCGTTCGGCGAGTGCATCGAAGTACCCGACGGCCGCAGAGGCGGTGTTGGCATCGGCGCCGTCCACCAGAACCTGGAGGCTTACGCGCTCGCCGCGGTCGAGCGCCTTCGCGTAGCCTTCGGGCACAATGAGGACCGCGCGGACCATCGCGTGGATCAACAGTTTGTCGATTCCTTCGCGGCTTGTGAGCGTTATCGCCCGGTCGAAGTACTCGTTCTGGAAAACGCTGTCGAGGAGTTCCCGGCTGGCCTGCGTGCGGTCTTCGTCGAGAACGGCGACGCGGATGTGTTTGACGTCGAAAGAGAGCGCGTAGCCGTAAAGGACGAGCAGCAGGGCCGGGATGAAGATCAGCAGGCCCAGCGAAAGCGGGTCGCGCCGGATCTGCCGGAATTCCTTCTTGAAGATGGCCCAGAATCGACTCATCCGTTCTTCTCCGCCGCTTGTTTCTGCACCAGCCGCACAAACGCATCTTCCAGGGACACGGGGATAAGTTCCGCGCGTTGAACATCCAGGCCTCGTTCTTGGACGGTGTGTTTCAGTGAGCCGACCGTGAACGTCCCGCGCCGGCAGAAGAGATGCAGGCGGGAACCGAAATACGAACTGGCGCGCAAGCCGTCCAAGCCCGACAGTTTTTCGAGCGCGCCGCGGAAAGAGGGAAGCGTCAGCTCGAACAGGTCCTCATCCACCGACTGGTGCTTCAACGCCCGCGGCGTGTCGAGCGCGACCAGCCTGCCGCCGCTGATGAAGCCGATGCGCCCGCAGAACTCGGCCTCGTCCATGAAATGGGTCGTGATCAGAATCGTGACGCCGGTGGAAGCCATTTCCTGGATCAGATCCCAGAACATGCGCCGGGAGATGGGATCGACCCCGCTGGTCGGCTCGTCGAGAAAGAGGATCGGGGGCTCGTGAAGGATGGCGCACCCGAGCGCGAGCCTCTGCTGGAGGGCGCCGGAGAGCGTCCCTGTGAGCTGGCTCTCCGAGCCCGATAAGCCGGCCATGGCCATGACGGCCGAGGCGCGTTCCGCTAGCCTTTTGCCGGCCAGGCCATACACGCCGCCGAAGAACGCGATGTTTTCTTCGACGGTCAAGTCCTTGTAGAGACTGAATTTCTGGGACATGTAGCCGATGCTCTGGCGAACCTGCTCCGGCTGGCGGTTGATGTCGAACCCGCCGACGTTTGCGGATCCCGAGGAAGACGACAGCAGCCCGCACAGCATCCGGATCGTCGTGGATTTGCCGGCGCCGTTCGGCCCGAGAAATCCGAAAATCTCACCGCGGCGGATCGAGAATGAGATGTGATCGACCGCGGTGAAGCGGCCGAACACTTTGGTCAGGTCATGGACCTCGATGACCGGAGCCTGCTGTTCAAGGCGTTTCGGCATATTGCCTCGATATCTCTCCCGTGGCGTGATCCAGGGCCGCGCGCGCAAGCAGAACATCCGCCTGGGCCGCAATGAGCTGGTACTGGGCATCCGTCAGTTGGGCCATGGCGTCCAGGACGTCGGAATGACGGGCCAGCCCGCTTTCCCAGAGATCGGTGGCGGCCTGAAGGTTTCTCTCGGCGCTCTTACAGGCGCGCTCCGTCACGGTGACGCGCGAACTGGCGTCCTGCAGGTTGATCCGGGCCTCGCGGATTTCGAGAGTGATTTGTTCCTCGAGCTGCTTGAGGCGCAGACGGGCCTGCTCGGTCTGCGCGGCGGCTTCGGCGGCTTTCGCGCGCGTCAGTCCCCAATCGAGGAGGTTCCACGAAAGGGTCACGCCGGCGAACGCGTCGTATTTCCACTCATCGGCAAGGGGGAAATCCATTACGTTCGGGTTGGCCTGTTCATAGCGGGCGCTCAGGGATAATTGAGGATAGAAATCCGATTTTGTGCTTTGCTGTTGTGCCTCTGTTGCCTCGACATCCAGAGCGCCCGCGATCATTTCGGGACGGTGAACCTCGGAATTCGTGCCCGGGGTTGCCATGTCCGCGGGGACGACAGCCTCTTCGGGAACCGCGCTTTCGGACAGGGGATTTCCCGTGAGAAACTCGATCTTTGAACGGCTCAGCGCGACGCGGTTCCGCGCGTCCTCGAGCAACAGTCGCGTCTGGTCGAGCTGGACTTCCGTGGCCAGGAGATCGTTATCCGTCACCATTCCGGCCTCGTGCTGGTTCCTCATGTCCACCGCGTGAGCCTCGGTGCGCTCAACCGCCGCTTCCAGCGACTGCACCAGGTAGTGTGCCTTCGACCAGTTCCAGTAGGTCGTCAGCGCGGCGAGTACCGTGTCCGCCTTCGTTGCGCCGAGGCTCTGTTCGGCGGCGGATTTGCGGGAGAAGGCCCCGCGCTTCTGGTTGCTGATGCGCCCGCCCGTGTACAGCGGCTGGGTGATTCCGATCGATGCGCTGTAGCGGTCCTCGACGGCCTCAATGGTTGTTTGCGGACCGAGCGTTGCGTCCTCAAGGCCCTGGTAACGGGCGGCCTGCGCCTTCACGTCGAGCGTCGGGTAGGCCTGTGCCTTGGCCTGCCTGTGCCTGGCGGCATAGACGTCCACATTCTGCGCGGATACTTTCAGCGGGTAGTTATGCGCCAGCGTCTCGGTGACGATTTTGTTTGGAGAGGTCACGGTTAGTTCGCCGGCCCATGAAGACACGGCCACGGCAAATGCGGCGCACAGGACGATCGGCAACTTGAAACGTGGAACTTGGAACATGGAACTCCGCTTCATGACTCACCTCCCGGCGCTTGCTTCGAACCCAGCAGGGCAACAAAGACGTCTTCCAAAGACGGTGAAATCGGGGACAGGGCCACGGGTCCGAGCTTCTGCTGTTCCAGCCACGCGACGGACGCTTTCGCGTCGGCGTCGCCGCGCGGCGTCCACAGGTTCAGCCGGTCGCCGTACAGCACGAGGCCGGCGGCTGGCCACTTCTGTTTCAGCGTCCTGTACGCGGCGCCCAGGTCCGCGCATTCGATCTTGAAGACTATCCCGGGCAAGGTCGCCTTGACTTCGTCGGGTGTGCCGGTCTGAATGAGCCGGCCTTTATTCATCAGGCCGATGCGGTGACAGCGGTCCGCCTCGTCGAGGTAGGGGGTGGTCATCAGGATCGTGACGCCCTGCTCGAGGATATCGCTGAGGATGTTCCAGAATTCGCCGCGAGAGAGGGGATCGACGCCGGTCGACGGTTCGTCGAGGAAGATGATTTCCGGCGTGTGAATGAGCGTGCAGGCCAGCGCGAGCTTCTTCTTCATGCCGCCCGAAAGGGCGCCGGCCAGGCGCTTGCGAAACGGTGCAAGCCGCGTGAAATCGAGAAGATCGTTGCGTCTTTTCTGAAATCCACGGACCCCGTGGATGGCCGCGAAGAACTCGATGTTCTCGTCAATGGTGAGGTCGCCGTACAACGTGAAGGCCTGCGAAAGGTATCCGATGCGCGACTTGATTTGCTCGGCTTCGGTGGCGAGATTGAATCCCAGGATGTGTCCTTCGCCGCCGGTCGGCTTGAGGATGCCGCACAGGAGGCGGATGGCCGTGCTCTTGCCGGCGCTGTCCGGGCCAACCAGTCCGAACATCTCTCCGCGTTGGACTTCGAGGTCGAATCCGGAGACGGCGGACACCGGGCCGAAGGAACGCGCCAGGCCGCGGGTCAGAATGGCCGGTTGACGATCCGCGATCATGGGCCCTCCAGGTAGCCGTCTGCCGGCATGCCCGGCTTGAATATCCCGTCCGGGTTGGGCAGGGTGATTTTCACTCGATAGACCAGCTTGGCCCGTTCGTCCGGAGTCTGGACATTCTTGGGTGTGAATTCCGCCTCGGGCGAGATGAACGTTACCTTGCCCTCGTGGAACTTCGGGTTGCCGTCGAGTTTGACCCGGGCCGTCTGGCCGAGTTTGACGCGGTGCAGTCGGTCCTCCGGAACGTAAACGGAAAGCCAGACTTCATCGAGCCTCGAGAGGGTGACGATCGGCATGCCGGGGTTGACGTACTCGCCTTCCTCGCGGCTTCGCAGGGTGACGACTCCGTCCAGGGGAGCGGTAATGGTGCAGTCCGCCAGCGCTTTTTCGGCCAAACGGAAACGCGCCGAGGCCAGGTCGTACGCCGCCTGCGCGTCGTCCATCTGCTTCTGGGTGGCCGTCTTCTTCTCGAACACCTGCGCAATGCGTTTGAGGTCCAGTTCCGCGGCGCGCAAAGCAGCCTGGGCCTCGTCCTTCTTCAACTCGTAGTTTCGAGGATCCACTTGGGCGACGAGCGCGCCCTTTTTGATCGAATCCCCTTCCTGCGGCGGAAGCTTCAGGATCGGTCCGGCGACCTGCGGAGCGACCTGCACCTGGGTGCATTCGATGGTTCCGGAGCCATCGGGCTGGTTCCCGATCAAGCCGCATCCCGCGGACATGCCCGCGATAAGAATGGAAAGAATGGCCTTGTTCATGATGTTCACTCCTTTGATTGTCCGTCTGCCAACCCGAGCACCAGCAAATCGACGATCTGTTGTTTGCGTTCCTGTCCATTGAACGGAGGCATCGCGGAGTCAGGGACGCGGATCTGCACCGGCAGGTCGCGAGTGAGCAGATTCAACAGGCACATGCCGATGATGCTCCACCATGCGTGGATGGGCGGCATTCGCCGCAGTTCGCCCTTGTCCATGCCTTCCCGCAGGACGTCGAGCGGAACGAGGACTTTCTCGCGCACGATCGCGTTGAGGGCCTCGGCAAACAGGTTCGAGTGGCTGCTGAGCGCAAGCGCCATGAGACGCATGCGCTCGGGGTGTTCGGTGTAGTAATCGAAGACGCAGTCAACCAAGTAGGTGAGTCGCTCGCGCGCGTTCGAAAATGGCCGGCGCCGTGTCGCGAGTGTCTCGAGAAACTCGCCCAGGATCATGCGAACGGATTCGGTGAAGAGGGTATGCTTGTTCTCGTGGTAATAATAGAGGAGGGCGCTGTTGACCTTCGCAGCGCGTCCGATATTTCGGATCGTCGCGCCCTTGTAGCCCTTCTCCCCAAAAACCCGTACCGCGGCATTCAGGATGCGGTTCTTCTGCTCCGATTCAAATCGCGCCTTCTTCGTCTTCATCGGGATCCCACAATCGCGCCATAATCATTCGATTTAATCACTTGATTAAAGTACATGGGATCGCATGTGTTGTCAAGGAAGGGGGGCGGAGAGAAGGGCTGTGGCAGTGGGGCAGGTCGCCGTTCCTTGCCGATTCTGTCGCCTTGCGGAATACACGCCGGGCGGGGGTGAAATAATCCGTAATGAAGCTCGCGCCCGGCCGGTTTGGTGGATGCTACGGGGTCGAAGGGTGCGAGTCGTCCGGCTTGTCCGCCTTCTTGACGACGTAGTAACCGGCGGCCAGGGCGAAGATGGTCGCGGCCAGCCCGATCAGGGAAACGCCGGACACCTCGTGCAGGTTGAGGATGATCACCTTCCGCGCGATGGCGATCATGGCGACCATGAACACGACTTCCACATGGATCTGGCTGCTGCGGAGGTACGTCTTGACCGACTGCAGGAGTTCGATGCCGATGAGGACCATCAGGAAGAACCCGAACAGCTCGAACAGCTCCTTGATATCGAGCAGAAAATACGGGGGGGTGATCACCTGGCCGACCATGATCCAGCCCAACTCGATGGTCGACAGCAACACGGCGATGATCATCATGACGACCAGGGCCAGAATGATGAACCGTTCGCACGCCTCGACAAGTTTGATCATGTTCGCCTCCCTCAGGATAACAGCAGAACCTTCGCCTTGGCCGAATCCTCGGCCGGGACTGCCGTATCCGCCAGGACAACGGCATTCCCGCCGCTGATCTCGATCACGCCCTCGCCGGTTACAAAGTACAGATCCCGGCCTCCGCCCGCCGCGCGCAGGATGCCGCGCTTGAGCGCGGTGATCATCGGCGCGTGATGGGCCAGCACGCCGAGGCGTCCCTTGCGGCCCGGGGCTTCAAGCGATTCCACCTCGCCGCGGAACGCCTGGCCCTCGGGTGTGTAAATGGCCAGGGTGAACGTTGCCATGTTACTCGTTCCTTAACTTGTTCGCCTTCTCAACGACGGTCTCGATGGCACCGACCATGAAGAAGGCCTGCTCCGGAATGCTGTCGTGCTTGCCGTCGATGACCTCCGCGAACGAACGAATCGTGTCTTCCAGCTTCACGTAGATGCCGTGCATGCCGATAAACTGCTCGGCGACATGGAAGGGCTGGGACAGGAATTTCTGGATCTTCCGCGCCCGCGCCACGATCAGCCGGTCGGACTCGGACAATTCCTCGATGCCCATGATGGCGATGATGTCCTGCAGCTCCTTGTACTTCTGCAGGATCTCCTGCACGCCGCGGGCCACGCGGTAGTGTTCCTGCCCGACGATCTCGGGTGCGAGGATCGTGGACGAGGAGGAGAGGGGATCCACCGCGGGGTAAATGCCCATGTCCACGATCTGCCGGGAAAGCTCGGTCGTGGCGTCCAGGTGCGCGAACGTGGTGGCCGGCGCCGGGTCGGTATAATCGTCCGCCGGAACATAGATGGCCTGGATCGACGTGATCGATCCGCTCTTCGTTGAGGTGATCCGCTCCTGCAATTCGCCCATGTCCGTGCCCAGGGTCGGCTGGTAGCCGACTGCGGACGGGATGCGTCCGAGGAGCGCAGACACCTCGGCGCCGGCCTGCGTAAAACGGAAGATGTTGTCGATGAACAGGAGCACGTCCTTGTGCATGTCGTCGCGGAAGTACTCGGCGACGGTCAGCGCGGAGAGCGCCACGCGGGCGCGCGCGCCGGGCGGCTCGTTCATCTGGCCGTAAATCATCGAAGTCTTCCCGAGCACCCCGGACTCCTTCATCTCCAGGTGCAGGGCCGTGCCCTCGCGCGTGCGCTCGCCCACGCCCGCAAAGACGGAGAATCCGCCATGCTGCGTGGCGATGTTGTGAATCAGCTCCTCGATCAGCACCGTCTTGCCGACGCCGGCGCCGCCGAACAGGCCGATCTTTCCGCCTTTCTTGTACGGCGCGAGCAGGTCGATCACCTTGATGCCCGTTTCGAGAATCTCGTCCTTGGTCTCCTGTTCCTCGAGCGTCGGCGCGGGATGGTGAATCGGCAGCCGCTTGGTCGCTTCGATTGGTCCGGCCTGGTCGACCGGATCGCCCAGCAGGTTCATGACACGGCCCAGCGTGCCCACGCCCACGGGCATGGTGATTTCCTTGCCGGTATTCAGGACCTCCGCGCCCCGGACAAGCCCGTCCGTACTGTCCAGCGCGATCGCGCGCACGACATCGTCCCCCAGGTGGTGCGCCACCTCGAGCGTCAGGTTCCAGGGCTGGTTGCTGATGAGGGTGTTGCTCACTTTCAGCGCCGTGTTGATCGGCGGCAGTTTGCCGGGAGGGAACTGCACGTCGACGACGGCTCCCAGGACTTGCGAGATGGTTCCATTCACAACGGTTTCAGCAGTGGTTTCCAGGGCCATATCCGTATCCTTTCAAAAGTCTGTCACATCGCCTCGGCGCCCGAGACGATCTCCGAAATCTCCTTGGTGATGGCGGCCTGCCGGGCCCGATTCCTCAACAGCGTCAGACGCTCGATCATATCGTCCGCATTGTTCGTTGCGTTGTCCATCGCGGTCATCCGCGCGCCCTGTTCGCCGGCGGCGTTTTCGAGCAGGGCGTGAAACACCTGGAAGTCCAGCATCTTGGGAAGAAGCAGGGCCAGCAGTCTCTTCTTCCCGGGCTCGTAGAGATACGGGATCTCGTGGCCGGCATCGCCGGCCGTCCTCGGCTCGAACGGAAGAAACGGCTCAACGACCGGTTTCTGCACCAGCGGGCTTTGATACTGGTTGTAGGCGAGGTAGATGTCGTCATAACGGCCGGCGAGGAACGGCTCCTTCAGTTCCGCGCTGATCCGGCGCGCATCGGCGTAGGAGGGTTTGTTCGTGACGCCTTCGTAGTTGCGGCGGACTTTCACGCGGTTCTTCAGCGCGTTGTAGCCGCGGCGGCCGCAGAAGCTCACGTCCACGCGCTCGAACCGGTTGCCCTGCTCCTGGATCCACGAAACCACGCGCTTGCAGATCTGGTTGTTGAACGAACCGCACAACCCGCGGTCGGAGGTGAACACCAGCACGAGCGCGCGCTTCGATGCGGCGCGGACCTCCAGGAACGGGTCGCGGAGATCCTCGCCCGCGGACAGGAATCGCGACATGAGTTCCGAGAGCCGCGCGGAGTAGAGCCGGGCGCCCTCCTGGGCCTGCTGGGCGTGGCGCAGGCGCGTCGCCGCCACCATTTTCATGGTCTTGGTGATTTTGCGCGTGTTCTTAAGGCTCTTGATCCTGTGCGTGTATTCCTTGAGCGCCTGCATAGCTTCTCTTCCGAGCCTGCGTTACTCTCCGTCCGGCTTGAACGTCTTTTTGAACTCGGTCAGCATCTCTTTCAGCGCCATCTTCACATCGTCCGTCATGGCCCGCCGCTCGTTGAAGAGCTTCACGAATCCGGCGTAGGTCGAGTCCATGGCCAGGTGCAGCTGTCGCTCGAACTGGCGGACCTTGTTCGCCGGGACGTCGTCGAGAAACCCGTTGACGCCCGCGAAGATGACGGCCACCTGCTTCGCGACCCCGAGAGGATCGTGCACGCCCTGCTTCATGATCTCCATCAGCCGCGCGCCGCGGTCCAGCTGTTTCCGCGTGGCCACGTCGAGGTCCGAGGCGAACTGCGAAAAAGCCACGAGTTCCCGGTACTGCGCCAGCTCGAGGCGGAGGGTGCCGGCCGTCTGCTTCATCGCCTTGATCTGCGCGTCGCCGCCGACGCGGGAGACCGAGATGCCCGGATTCATCGCGGGCCGCTGGCCGGCGTTGAACAGGTCGGTCTCGAGAAAGATCTGGCCGTCGGTGATCGAAATCACGTTCGTCGGGATGTACGCGGAGATGTCGTTCGCCTGCGTTTCGACGATCGGGAGCGCGGTCAGGCTTCCGCCGGCCTTGGCGTCGCTCATCTTCGCGGCGCGCTCGAGCAGGCGGCTGTGCAGGTAGAAAATGTCGCCGGGAAACGCCTCGCGTCCGGGCGGCCGCCGGAGGAGCAGGGACATCTGCCGGTACGCCTGCGCGTGCTTGGTCAGGTCGTCGTAGATGATCAGCGCGTGCTGCCCGTTGTCGCGGAAATACTCGGCCATGGTGCAGCCCGCGTACGGCGCGATGAACTGCATCGGCGCGGGGTCGGACGCGGTCGCCGCGATGATGGTCGTGTACGCCATCGCCCCATGCTTCTGCAGTTTCTCGTAGATCTGCACCACGCTCGACCGCTTCTGGCCGATCGCGACGTAGAAGCACATGACGTTCTCGCCGCGCTGGTTGATGATGGTGTCGAGCACGAGGCTGGTCTTGCCGGTCTTGCGGTCGCCGATGATGAGCTGGCGCTGGCCGCGGCCGATTGGCGTCAGGGCATCCACCACCTTGAGGCCGGTCTGAAGCGGCTCCTTGACGTTCTGGCGATCGATGATTCCGGGCGCCTTGATTTCGACCGCGCGGAAGTCCTGGGACTCGATCGGCGCGCCGCCGTCGATCGCACGGCCGAGCGCGTCCACGACGCGGCCGGGCAGCATCCGGCCGACCGGCACGGAGGTGATCCTCTTCGTGCGGCGGACCTGGTCGCCTTCGCGGACCCGCGTTTCGTCGCCGAAGATCACGATGCCGACATTGTCCTCCTCGAGGTTCAGCACCATGCCCATGGGGCCGCCGGAGAACTGGACGAGTTCGGCGGACATGACCTTGGAGAGGCCGTACACGCGCGCGATGCCGTCGCCCACGCTGAGCACGGTTCCCACTTCGTAGATCTCCGCCTCGGGGCGGTAGTCGGCGAGCTTCTGTTTCAGGACGGACGAGATTTCTTCGGGTTTGATGTCAATGGCCATGGGACCTCACGCGGTGATGAGCTTCTGTTTGAAAGTGTCAAGCTGGTGTGCCGTGCTCGAGTTGTAAATGACGTCGCCGATCCGGACCGTGAACCCGCCGAGAAGGGCGGGGTCGGTTGCCGCCTCCGCCGAAATGCGCTTCTGCAGCTTCGTTTCCAGGTTCTTCCGAAGCGCGTCGATCTGCTCCGCGGAGAGCGGTCGCGCGGCGGTGATCTTCGCCTTTACGATGCCGCGCTCCTGGTCACGGAGCTCGCCGAAAAAGTCCGCCATCGGCTCGAGCATCCGCATCTGGTGCCTTTCCTCCAGGAACATCAGGAACCGGTACGTCAGCGCGTCCAGCCGCTTCTCGAACAGCGTCTTGAGCAGGTCGATCCGCTGGTCCGGGGGAATCATGTAGTCCGTCAGGAACGCGGACAGCTCGGGCAGCCGGCGCGCGAGATCGCGCAGCCCGGCGAGGTCGGCCTGCACGTCGTCCACGCGGCCCGCCTCCCGGGCCATCGTGTGGAGGACCTTCGCGTACCGGCGGCTTGTGCGTGTGTGAAGCATGTGCGTCAGAGCTGGCCGATCAACTTGTCGACCAGGGAACGGTTCTTCTCGTCGTCGAGATTCGAGCCGATCAGCTTGCCTGCGATCGCGATGGAGAGCTCGGCGCTCTCCCTGCGGAGCGCGGCGACGGCGTTGTCGCGCGCCTTGCCGATGTCGCGCTCGGCGTTCTCGACGAGGATCTGCGCCTCGCGGCGCGATTTCTCCTCGATCACGCGGCCAGCCTCCTCGGCGGCGCGGCGGGCCGCGGCGAGGATCTCCTTGGCCTGTTTTTCCGCGTCGGCGACGGCCTGCCGGCGTTTCTCCTCCATGTCCTGGAGCTGGAGGCGGATCTTCTCGGCGTTTTCCTGCGCCGTGCGGATCGTCTGCTCGCGGCGTTCGAGCGTCGCGAGGATCGGCCTCCAGGCCACCTTGTAGAGGATGAGGGTGACGAGGATGAAGGTCACCCACGTCAGGCCCATCATCATGGGCGAGATGGCCATGACGTCGGCCTCGCCGTTGTGCGAAGGCACTTCGACCGTTGCGTGTGTTGCCTGGTCCTGCATACGTCGGTTCCGGGGAACCCGCGGTTACTTGGCCAGGAAGCAGATCACCGCGCCGAACAGCGCGATGCCTTCGATCAGCGCCGCCGCGATCAGCATGTTGATCTGGATCTTGGGCGTCGCCTCGGGCTGGCGGGCGATGCCTTCCATGGCGGAAGCCGCCAGCCGGCCGATGCCGATGCCCGCGCCGATCGTCACGAGTCCCGCGCCGAGCGCGGCCAATCCTGCTGTAATGCTGCCCATACGTATTCCTTTCTGATTAGTGCTCCGGGTGAACCATCTGACCGATGAACATCGCTGAAAGCAACGTGAAGATATAGGCCTGCAGAAAAGCGATAAACAACTCCAAAAAGTAGACACCCATGGCGAGGGCCATGGCCGGCAGGGCGGCCCAGCCGAAGATCACGACGAGGCCCAGCAGCGCGAAGATGACGATGTGGCCCGCCAGCATGTTCGCGAAGAGACGGATGGTCAGCGCGAAGGCCTTGATGAACATCCCGATGAACTCGATCGGCGTCAGCAGGAAGAGCAGGGGCCACGGGACGCCGTGCGGCACGAACGCCTTCACGAACCCGATGAATCCGTTCTTGTAGATCGAGCCGAAGATCATGAAGCCGAGCGTGATCAGCGCCAGCGCGGCGGTGACGTTCACGTTGCCGGTCGCGGCGCGGAAAATCGGGATCAGGCCCATCAGGTTGAGGCCGAGGATAAAGAAGAAGAAGCTGCAAAACAGCGGCGTCATTTTCCGGCCATCCTTGTCGCCGAGGCAGGCGATCGAGATCTGGTCGCGGACGAAGAGGACGAACACCTCGAGGAGATTGGTCAACCCGTGCGGCACGACGTCCTTCTTGCGGTACAGGACGCCGAACAGCAGGAGCAGGATGGACGCGCAGAGGATGAGCATCACGCCATGGACGCTGAGGAAATCGGGCAGGTGGACCTTGATGAAGGGCAGGACCCACTCGTGGGAGTCCTGCACCTCCTCCATGATGTACTGATTGACTGCCGCGGTTTTGTCCATGGTCACATATCGTACTCGTCCTTCTCCTCGATTCGATCTCGTCCTCGAAGAACGAGGACGAGAACGAGGACGACGACGAGTTCCTGTTTCTATGCCGCAGGTCTTCCTTCCTCGTCCTTCCGCCCGGCCTTTTTACTCAATTGGCGGACCACCTTCCAGACCTCGTACGCCCCGTAAAACAGCCCCAGGAAAATACCGCAGAGCGTCCATGCCTTGCCGCCGCCGCGCTTCTGGTCCAGCCAGTAGCCGGCCAGGGTAAACACGACCACCCCCACGGCCATGTTCAGGCCGAGCGAAATCGCCGTCCCATAGAACGAATACAACTCCTTTTTCCTCGCGTCGTCCTGCAAAAAAGCCCCGCGGTAGAATCTTGTTTGGAAGAATACGGCAAAGTAGTATGGGTCTCAAGGGCGATTAATCCACCCGGTGGAACGAGGCTTTTATGGATCATATGGCGTTGTTGAAGAAGTACATCCGCGAGAAGGAAGACGCGGATATCATCAATCGCGGCTATCCCTTTGTCACCATTTCCCGCCAGGCGGGGGCGGGGGGTCATGCGCTGGCGCGCGACATCCTCTGGGAGATGGACAACCACGCGCAGAACAACGAGCTGTTCCAGGGGTGGGACCTGTTCGATCAAACCGTCTGCGCCCTCGTCATGCAGGATCCCGAGGTCAGCGCCTCGTTCGATGCCCTGGTCACGGAGGAGTACCGGTCGGAGACCTCGCAGTTTCTCTACGACATGATGACCGGCCGGAGCCAGCAGTATGCGACGTACAAGCGTATTTTCGAGATCGTCCGCATCCTGGCCACCCTGGGCAAGGCCATTATCATCGGCCGCGCCGGCGTCTGCGTGACGCACAAGATGCCGCACGGCATCCACATCCGTCTCATCGCGTCCGAGGAAAGCCGGATCAAGACGCTGATGAAGGAGCAGAACCTCGGCTATGACGAGGCCCGGAAATTCATGCAGAAGAGCGACAGGGAAAGAGAGCGCCTCATCAAGGATTTCTTCAACAAGGACATCAACGATCCGCTTCTGTTCGACGTCACCTTCAACATGGATACGCAGTCGACTGCGGACCTGGCGGCGATCATCGTCCAGATGATCAAGCTGAAGGCGAAGAAGACGCACTGACGCCGTTTCGTCAACATCTCCACCGGTGGACGCGCACGCCCGACCCGGCGCGAAAGGCTTTCTTCTCGTCCGGCAGCTCGATGAAGCCGTCGCTCCGGCCGGGGGAAACGACGTCGCCGGGGCCGAAGTAGGGCGTGCGCCGTGCGGTCAGCGTGCCGTCGGGGCGCGAAGAGAGCTGGACCGGGAAGTAGTGCGTGACGAACTCCTCCGTCAGGATGTCCTGTTCCAGCTCGGCGAATTCGTCCGGCCATGGCGCGGCCCCCATGGATTTGCGGAGGAACGGCAGGACAAAGCGGTGCATGCAGACGAGGGCGGAGACCGGGTCTCCCGGCAGGGCGAAGACCGGTTTCCTGTCCCGGGTGATTCCGAACCAGAACGCCTTGCCGGGGCGCTGGTTGACCTTGTCGAAAACCATCTTCACGTCCAGCGATTTGAGCACGCCCGGCACAAAATCGAATTCGCCCGCGGAAATGCCGCCGTTGACGACGATCAGGTCGAAATCCTTCAGGATGCCCTTGAGCACGCGTTCGAGCTGCCGCGGCTCGTTCCTCGTGTGGAACATCGACACGTTCGCGCAGCCCGTGTTGCCCAGCGCCGCGTTGATCCCGTAGTTGTTCGAGAGCCGCAGTTGGTGCGGCTGAATCTCCATCCCCAGGTCCAGCAACTCGTTGCCGCACGCCAGCGCGGCGACGGAGGGCGTGCAGCTGACCTCGACACTGGAGAGGCCGATCGACGCGATGACTTCCACCTGGGGGGAGAGGAGAACGTTGCCTTTCGCCAGGAGCAGGGCGCCTTTCCGGCTGTCCGTCCCCTGCGGATGAACGTGCTGGCCCTTCTGGGCAACGGCGTTTTCCGAAACGACCGATTCGCTGCCGTTGGTCCGAAGCTCGTTGTAGGGGATGACGCAGTCGCACCCCGCGGGGAGAACCGCGCCCGCCATGACCTCGATGCAGCCGGCATTCCGATCCTGCAGTTCGCTCCTCGGTTCGCCGGCCTGCGCGGTTCCCTCGATCCTGAACCGGCGGTGGCCCTGTTGCCACGCCGGAAAGGCGATGGCGATTCCGTCGATGGTCACTCGGTCATACGGCGGCAGGTCGCGGTCCGCGAAAATATCCTCGCCCAGCACCTTCCCGTGCGCGCTGGACAGGGGGCACAGGGCGGTATCGAGTTCCAGCGAATTGTAGAGGATGGTTTTTTCCGCGTCCTCAACGGTGATCATGATTTCCCTCCCATCTCATGTGCCTTGCGACGCAAGGACTGGAGCCGAATCATGCATCCGCGGCAACGCCGACCTGCGGTTCCCCACGACATCCGCCCGGACGTCGCGATCCGGGCGACGGGGCCGGCAGGTCCTAATCGAAGTAAATGAACGCGTCGAACCGGTTGGAGTCGTTGGGATCGACGCTCAACTCCAGGATCGTCCTCTCGCCTTCGAGGATGTCCACATCGCCCCGGAACACGCGATAGGTGTGATCCTGGTCGACGACCACGCGGCGAACATCCGGATCGAGATCGTACCATTCGTTGTCGTCGTCATCCACGCCCCGTTGTTCAACCCCGTCGATGTACACATTGCAGTCATTCGGAGTCCGGTTCACGACGTACAGCGTGCCTTTTCCGGCGGGCGGTTCATGGTCGAAATCGTCATCGTTGATGTCGCAGCCCAGGAAGGGGAGGGAAAGCGACACGGTGATGGCGGCGAGCAGGAAGGTTCTTCCAAGGCACAACTCGTTTTGTCGTTTGGGCATGCTGCACCTCTTGAGTGTTGTTTGAAGGATAACGTGGACAAAGGCGCTGAACAAGACGATTCAGGAAACTTCTGCGGCGGGCGCGCGCGCGGCAGACTCCCCGCCGGGACCTGCGCTTTTCCCGTTCACATCGCTCAGCATCTTCTCGCATTCCGGGCAGGCGTTGCGTTCGAGGGAGATGGGGTAGTGCTTCATGAAGTATTCGTCCACGTGCTCCCACTTCCCGTCGGCGGTCTTGACGCGGTGGCAGTAAAGACATCCCCGGAGAAGGTTCCGGAGCATGGCGCGCTGCTGTTCGTAGGTACAGCCGATGGCGATCACGGCGGCGCCGATAACGGCGGCGGAGACCAGGCAGACGCGATGGAGATTGAACGCCGTGGCCTCGGCCCCGAACGCCCTGTGCGGAATGTCCAGGATTTCAAGCACCCACACGAAGCTGAGGAGAAACAGGAACGCCATGTACTGCCAGAACGCGATACGCGCAAACGCGTCGCGGCGCAAGAGCCCGGTCGTCCGTTGTGTTGTCTGCATGTCGCGCCCTTCCTGTTCGTCGGGTCGTTCCGCCGGGTCAGCCGTGAAATGAACACCGGGCCCGCCCCGTTGTCTGATCCATGGGTTCGGATTCCTCCCAGTGAGGGATATAACCAAATGACCGCAATCTGTTTAGAACCCCGTCTCCGCTTGTGCGGCTGGCTGTCCCGGGTTATTGTTTGTCGAAGAAAGGTTTCGTGATGAGCAAATCAACTGTAGCGATCTTGAGAACGCGGCCCGCGACCGTGCTGTCGGATTACCACCGGCTGATGAACCTGGCGGGTTACCAGCAGGCCCTGCCGAAAGACCGCGAAACCGGCCTGAAAATCAACATCAGCTGGCATTTCTTCTATCCCGCGAGTTCCACCACGCCGTGGCAGTTGGATGGCGTGATCCGCGCCCTCAAGAAGGACGGTTATGATCCCGGCAAGATCCACGGCTGCCACAACCGGACCGTCGTGATCGACGCGCATCTCGGCGAGCGCGAGAACAAGCAGTTGCCGGTCATCCAGGCCCACGGCCTGAAGAATGTTCATCTCTACGAGGGCGATGAATGGATCAACGTGCGGGACGCCGTGGGCGATCTGGCCGACAAGTTCCTGTGCCTGAACCAGGTCTATCCCCAGGGCTTCATGATCCCGAAGCGGTTCATCGGCGAGAACATCATCCACCTGCCCACCGTCAAGACGCACGTGTTCACCACGACGACCGGCGCGATGAAGAACGCGTTCGGCGGATTGCTGAACGAGAAGCGGCACTGGACCCATCCCGTGATCCACGAGACGCTCGTGGACCTGCTCATGATCCAGAAGAAAATCCACAGCGGCGTGTTCGCCGTGATGGACGGCACGTTCGCCGGCGACGGTCCCGGACCGCGCTGCATGATCCCCCACGTCAAGAACGTGATCCTCGCGTCGTCCGACCAGGTCGCGATCGACGCTGTGGCGGCGAGGCTGATGGGGTTTGATCCTCTGAAGGACATCAAGTTCATCCGGCTCGCGCACGACCTCGGCCTCGGCTGCGGCGATCCGCGGGAGATCGAGATCGTGGGCGATGCCGACGCCGTGAACGAGCCGTGGCATTTCAACGGTCCGTTCAAGAAGATGACGTTCGCGAGCCGCATGCAGCATAAGATCTACTGGGGCCCGCTGAAGAAGCCCATCGAGTGGTCGCTGAAAACCATCCTCGCGCCGTGGGCCTACATGGCGAGCGTGCTGTACCACGACACCTTCTGGTATCCCACGCACCAGAAGATCATTCATGACATCCTTCACAGCGACTGGGGGCGCCTGTTCCAGAATTGGGAGAAGCTCGCCCTGCCGCCGGACGACCTGACAACGCCGGGCTGGGAGAACGTCGGCAACGAGCCGGCGGAACTGAGGAAGGAGAGTATGAAGTTCTTCCTGGAATCCTTCCGCATTCTCGGCCTGTGCGTCAAGGAAGCGCCCGAATTCGCCGCGAAGAAGAGGATGAAGGCGGGCGCGCGGTAGGGGGGGGCCGCCGGATCGACGGTCATGTCGCTTTCAGGCAACACGCAGTCGCGCTGGGCTCTGGCCCTGCTTCTCGCCCTGCTGGCGGGCGGCTGCGGGTTTCGATCCCGGCCCAACGTTCTGCTCATCACCCTCGACACGACACGAACCGACCGCCTGGGCTGTTACGGCAGCGCGCGAGCGCTGACGCCCGCGCTCGACGATCTCGCCGGGGCCGGGGTCGTGTTCGAGGAAGCCTACGCGACGGTTCCGCTCACGCTGCCGTCGCATGCGACGATCCTCACCGGCCGCTATCCCCCGGAACACGGGCTTCGCATCAACGGGGAAGGGGTGCTTCCCGCCGATGTGCCGACCCTCGCGGAACTCCTGGCCCGGCGCGGATACCGCACCGGCGCGTTCGTGAGCGCGTTCGTGCTGAACCGCAAGTTCGGCCTCGATCGCGGGTTCGAAATCTACGACGACGAGCTGGCCGGCGGGGCGTACGTGGAGACCGAGCTGTACCGCTCGCGGCCCGGCGCCGCGGCGGTGGATGCGGCGATCGAGTGGCTGACCGGGAACCGCCGCGGCCGGTTCTTCTGCTGGGTTCATCTGTTCGACCCGCACGTGCCGTACGACCCGCACGCGGAGCTGTGGGGGACGAGATTCGCGGATCAGCCGTATGACGCGGAGATCGCCTATGTCGATCTGCAGGTTGACCGGCTCATGCAGTTCCTGCGCGAAACCGGCCGCGATCGAAACACGCTGATCGTGATCGCCGGCGACCACGGCGAGGGGCTGGGCG
>CALMZY010000134.1 GCA_937870865.1 uncultured Lentisphaerota bacterium
CGCCCACGGCTCGCGCGTGTTGGCACGGTTCTCCGGCGTGGCGTACCACGAACTGCCGCGCCACTTGTCGCCGCTCGACAAGCCTTCCTCGAACCCGCCGTTCGCAAGCGCCGTCACGCCCGTGTACAAGCCGCCGTAAAACGCGGCATCGTCAAACTGGAACCCGGCCGGACTGCCCATCGGGTTGCCCCACGAACACTCCAATCCGGCATTGACGTGATGCAGGCGCGGATTCGTGCAGGACCCGGTGATGTGAATCTGGTGCCAGCCCCCGTCGCCGGGAACGATCGTTTCCAGATTGTACGACACCGTGGCATCCTGGATGTGATTCCAATCCTCGTCGTACCAATCGATGTATTGAACCAGGTACATCGTATTGAATCCCGCTTCCCGGCGCACCCAGAGGGTGAAGGTGTACGTCCCGCGGGGAACCTCCACGGTCTGCTCGAAGTAGGAATACCCAAAGGGCACCCAGCCCTTGAAATTGCCGCCGCGGCTGCCGCTGCGCGCCGCCCACTCCTCGCGCGTCGCATCCTCTTCATAATCCCACCACCCGTCCGCAAAGTCGTTCGTGTCCACCGGGGTCTCGAACCCGGGATTCTGCAACAGGTTCGTGAGCGGAAATTCGTAATCGTGAATCGTCAGCACCGCTTGGCTGGGGCTCCCGAGGACGGCGTACCCGCCCACATTCCGCAACAGGAGGTCCACCGTCTCGTCGCCTTCGACGGACACGTCGAAAATCACCGGCACGTGAAATACGGCGCCCGTCTGGCCGCTCGCGAACACCACCGACCCGGTGACCGGCATGAAGTCCACGCCCGGAGTGGCGGTGCCGTTGGTGGCGGCATATTCCACCGAGATTCGGCCGTCGAAACCGCCCGCGCGGCCGATGGTGATCACCGCCAACGCGCCAGTTTCGTTCACCTCGTAACCGGCCGGGCTGAACTGAACGCGCAAAGGATCCTCGTCGTCAATCACGACGACCTCGTTCGTCGCGTAATGTCCCAGCACCGCGTTCACCGCATTGGAAAGAACGATCCGGAGGGTCTCCGTACCCTCCGTCTCCAGGTCGTCCGTGACGGCGATCGTGAGGCTCGTTTCCGTCATCCCCGGCGGGAAAGTCAACAGGCCCGGCTCGAACGTGTAGTCCGTTCCGCCGCCGATCGCGGTTCCCCCGGTCACGTCGTAATTCACCGTCACCGTGACCGTCGTCGCGCTCGTCAGCCAGACCGGGAGGACAATCACCGAGCCGGTTTCGGCCACGTAACTCATGCCCTCTCTGAATCCCACAAGAATGGGGCCGGGCTCCTGTTCGACCCGGAGCACGTACTCGCCGTGCTCGCCGTTTTCGGAACGAACGCGCACCGTGTAGTCGCCGTCCATCAGCGTGCGGTAGTTCAGCAGCACATTGCGGCCGTCGCCCGCGCCGTCACCGCTCGCCGCGACCTGTTCGCCCTCCGGGCTGTAGAGTTCCACGGCCGGGTCCAGCGCGTTGCGAAATTCGCCCGGTCCGTCGCCGGGCGTGCACGTGTGAATCGTCAGGATGTCGGAGGCCGCCGCGCTGATCGAATAGCAGTCGTCCTCCACGCCGTACCGGAGGTTCGTCGTCTGCAGCGTCCCGCTCAGCGTGTACGGCTGGTCCGAGTCGTCGAGGGTCTCGAGATACAGATAATAGTCTCCGGCATGATCGAATCCCGAGAAGCGGAGATTGTAGTCCATCCAATCGTTGGACGTCAGCCAGTTGCCGTCCCGGTCGAACAGAACGAGCTGATCTCGTATGAAGTTCATGCAATCCGCGCTGAATGCGACCCGATCGCCGGGCGCCGCGTAGAACATGAACACGTCCGGTCCGCCGATGCGCGCCGCGCCCGTCACGACGGCTTCGTAGACGCCTGTGCCCGTTTGCAGGAAACTGCCGGACAGGTCGTTGGCGAACTTGAAGTCGTTCGTGGACATGCCCTCCACGCCGTCGTCGTTCGGCTCGGTTTCCGACCCGATCGCGCTGGTCACCAGGGAGCCAAGGACCGCGCGGCTCCCGCTGATGTCTTGCGCCGCGGAGAGCGGGTGGTTCGGCTCCTGGTCGAAGTCGCCGCCGCGGATCACCAGCAGGCTGTACGCCTGGTTCCGGCCGGCTACGCGGGCATAGTACGTTCCGGCCGCCGCCACGGCGAAGCTGCGGACAACCATGGTCACGTTGTCCCCGCCGGGGCTCCCCTCCGCGAGCGTCGTTCCGGTCCCGTCGCACAGCGCCAGGCCGGCCCTGCCCTCTTCGGCGGTTGTCAGGACGAGCGTCACGGTTTCGCCCGTGGCAAGGTTGAACGAGTAGTAATCGGGCAATCCTTCGGCGTGCGTCGTTATCCGGACATCGTCCACGTACCAGCCCTCATACCCGTTCAGGTAGTCGTCAAATGTCTCGAACGTGAATCGCAGAGTCACGTTGCTGCCCCGGAACGGGCCGAGATCTCCGGTCACATTCGTCCACGCGCCGCCCGTGCCCGTGGGCAGGCTCGGATTGGCGCTGGACAGGCATT
>CALMZY010000135.1 GCA_937870865.1 uncultured Lentisphaerota bacterium
CAGTCAATCGCGTAGATCGTCTTGTGCGTGCGCCACGCGTCGTCCTGATCCACGGCCTGGTGGCCGAGCGTGACGCGCACATTCCTGACTGGGTCGTAGCTGATCTTCGCATCGTAGTCCTGCTCATCGTAGCCGGTGTGCTTCTGCCGGCCCACGTCCTTGCCGCCCTCCAGGTCGCCGTAGTCTTTCAGCGAAACGCCCGCCACAAATCCCAGCTTCTTCGATGCGCGGCTGCCGACCTGCACGCGCCCGACGTTCGAGCGCTCGGCGGTCGCGCCGCGGTAATACAGGCGGCTTTCCCAATCCGCGGCGCCGTCCCACTCCGGCGGCTCGAGGGTCAGCGCGTTCAGCACGCCGCCGACGGCGTCGCTGCCGTACATCACGGAACCCGGCCCCATGACGAGCTCGTAGTCCCGGATCGAGAGCGGGTCCACCGTGTTCCAGTACTGGTTCGGCCCGTCGCGGAAGACGGAGTTGTTCAGGCGGATGCCGTCGACGAGGCAGAGCGTGCGGAATCCCGTGAAACCGCGGATATACGGTGAGCCCTGTCCCAGCGCCGTCTTCTGCACCATGACGGAAGGAATGCCCTTGAGCATGTCGGGGGTCGTCCGGGTGCCCTCGCGCGTGACTGCGTCCGATGCGTCGATCGCATGGACAATGCCCGGCGTGGACTGAATTTCGCGCGCCGCGCGGGACGGCGTCACCACGATTCCTTCAAGCGTCGGCGCCTTCGCCTCGGGTTCCGCCGCGACCAGCGACAGCGCGAACATCGTCATGAGCGGGACAGCCATCCAACAGATGCCACGGGTTCTCTTCACTCGAACGCTCTCCTTTCCGGTTTCTGCTTCAACAGAAAATGGACGGGCAAGATCACGGAGGCCACCTCGCACGCTCCGTTGGTATTCGCCGGGAACGGCGCGGCGCGGCGCGCAGCGTCCACCGCGGCCTGCGCGAGGGACTCCGGGGGGGCATTCAGCGGGGCGACGAACCGCAGGGACCCGTTACGGTCCACCGTCAGCTGCAGGTCCACCGTCCCTTCCACCCTCCGGAGAACGGCGGCTCTCGGGTACCGGACCCGCCCGGCAATCGCCGCGCGCACTTGGTCCCAGTAGTTCGACGACACGGACAACGCCTGCTCCGCGGCAGGCTCGTCCGCCGCCGCGCGCTCGCAGGTCCCGTCGCCACTCGAATCGGGCGGAGCAACAAAGGCCTCGACCGGCGGGATTTCCGGAAGGACCGTCACCGCGTGGGTTTCCAGAATCTCGACGGGCGCCTGCTTCTGCCACACGGCGACCGCCGCGACCGCCACCGCGTGCAGGCACAACGCCAGCGCCAGTGCGAACCCGGAAATCGCAAAACGGGCGCGCCGCGACCACCACGGGGGTGTGCGAAACACCTCCAGTCGCTCCCGATCCACAACCACTGTTCGCACTTCGCCCATGGGCTGCTGCCGCGGAATCCTTCTCATGATTTGAAGGCTATAAACGCCCGGCAGGGCAAAACGGTTCATACAGACAACGTGAAATACGGATCATCCTTTGGCGCACGCCATCCCACACTTTATAAAGTGTGGGATGGCGTGTGCGGACCGGCAGAGCGTTTCTCGGCGGAGCGTTTTTCCATTGATCTGCGGCCTGAAAATCTGGAAAAGAAAAGTCATGCAGGAACGTCCGGACCACGAATTGATGGAAGGAACACGCGACGGCGATCAGGATGCGTTTGCCGCGCTGATCCGCCGCCATCAAACTCCCCTGCTGAACTTTTTCCGGCGATTGGGCGCTGATAATGAAGCGGAAGATCTGGTTCAGGACGTCTTCTTGAGGCTCTATCGGTATCGTGATCGCTACACATACAGCGCGAAATTCACGACGTTTCTTTACACCCTCGCCCGCCACGTGTGGGCGGACCGGTGGCGCAAGCTCCAGCGCATCTTCCGAATCCAGGAACGCGCCCGGCAGGAAGCGGCCGCCCGGAGCGACGGGAACATGAGCCGCGTTCAAGACAGGATGGACACCTTGCACGCGCTCGATCAACTGCCGGACAAGCTGAGAATCGTGCTGGTGATGAGCGTTTGCCAGGGCCTGCGTTACGGCGAGATCGGCGAGGTGCTCGGAATTCCCGAGGGCACCGTCAAGTCCCGCGTGTTCATGGCAATGAACAAGCTGAAGGAGTATTTCCATGCACAACCATGACGAATGCCCCTATGCATCCGATCTTCCGGCTTTCCTGCAGGGCGAGCTGTCGCAGGAAGCGCGCGCGTCGCTCGAACAGCATCTCAAGGACTGTCCGGCATGCAGGGCGGCGGCCGAGAGCCACCGCAGAACGATCGAGACCCTGCGCCGCCCTCTCCCGCCCGTCGAGAGCCGGGATCTTGCGCCCGCCATTCTCGAGCGCGTGCAGGCCGGGAATCGCGGCCGCCGTCCCGTGTTCCTGCGCGCTGCCGCGCTGGTCATCGGGCTTGTAGGCGCGGGGGCGCTGATCGGCCTCATCGTCCCGCGCCTCGGCACGAGAGCGGACCCGCGCGTGACCGCCGCCGTCGAATGGCTTCGTTCGGCCCAGGAACCGGACGGCCATTGGGACACGTTCAAATGGGGCGCCCAGAAGAACTACGCGCCGGGCATCGCCGCGCTCGCGGTCCTCGCGCTCCTGAAGCAGGACGATAACGCGCTGGACGGCCCGAACGGCGACGCGATCCGCCGCGGACTCGATTACCTGCTCGGCCAGCAGAACCCGGAGGGCCGGATCGGCGCGCTGAACAGCGGGACTCCGTACAACCAGGGCCTTGCGACGCTCGCGTTTCTCGAGGCGGGCGCCCGCGCGAACGACACCCGCTGGAAACAGGCGGCCACGCTTGCGCTCACGTACATCCGGGCCACCCAGCAGCCGTCCGGCGGCTGGGGCTATCCCCGCGAGGCCACGGATTCCTGCAACACGTCCATCACCGTCTGGCAACTGCAGGCCCTGATCAAGGCCGACTCCATGGGGCAATACGGCATGCAGCCGAGCATCGAAAAAGGACTCGCGTGGCTCGACAGCACGGTGGACGAGGAAGGCCGCGTCGGGTACGCGCGCGCCAACGACTTCCCCTACGGATACGAGACGCTCACGGCCGCCGGCGCGCTTTGCTTCCTCAACACCAAGTATCGCCGCGCGTCATCCGCCCGCCTGCCGCAGATCCTGGAGGCCCTGCGCGATGCCGCGCGACAGACGTCCGACGTGGATTACTACCGGCTGTACTTCATGACGCAGGCGCTCGCCGCCTCCGGCGGACCGGACACCGAACTCGCCGCGAAACTCCGCGATTCGCTCCTGGTGTGCCAGGCCGGCACGGGAGAACATGTCGGCAGTTTCGAAACGCAGGACCGCTGGAGCTCCGCCGGCGGCCGCGTCTACGCCACCGCCATGGCCGTGCTGGCGCTGTAGCGTCTGGATTTTCCAAGCCTTGGAAAATTTGAGGAGCGTTTTTCCAAGGGTTGGACAATTACTTGAAGAAGAGCGGGCTGAAGTAGATCCACAGCGCGACGATGATCGCGCCGAGCAGGATGCTGAGCCCGGCGTTGAACTTGTCGCCCAGGTCGGCCTTGAGCTCCTGCGTATCCACCGCGAAGACCTTCATCTTCTCTTCCGGAGGCGGGTTCGTCAGGTAGCTGACCGCAACGAACACGGCGCCGGCGATCAGGAACAGGATCACGGCGAAGTGGAGGAAGTTGATGCTCGCATAGAACGTGAGGGCCGCGCTGTCGTTCACCCAGGCCCAGCCCAGCTTCAGGCCGATCTCCGTCACGAAGCGAAACGCGCCGAAGACGAATCCGGTGATCAGCGCCGCGAGCGCGCCAGGCCCGTTCAGCCGCCGCCAGAGCAACCCGAGCAGGAACACCACGGCGATCGGCGGCGAGATGTAGGCCTGAACCGACTGCAGGTACACGTAGAGCTGGCTGCTCATCTTCCCAATGAACGGCAGCCACAGCACGCCGATGATCACCACGCCCACCGTGACCATCTGCCCGGCGCGGACGAGTTCCTTTTCCGAGGCGGAGGGCCGGAACTTGCGATAGAAATCCATGACCGCCAGCGTCGAACTGCTGTTGAACACGCTGGACAGCGAGCTCATCAGCGCCGCGAGCAGGGCGGCCACAACCAGGCCTTTGACGCCGACCGGCAGCAGCTTGTCCACCATCGTGGCGTACATCTCGTTCGGCGGCGTGCCGGCGAAGAGCACGGCGCCCGCGAGGCCGGGGAGCACGAGGATGAACACCGGCAGGATCTTCAGGAAGCCGGCGAAGATCGTCGCCGACCGCGCGCTCTTCACGTTGTCCGCCGCAAGCGTGCGCTGGACGATCATCTGGTCCGTGCACCAGTACCACACGCCGAGAATCGGCGCGCCGAACACGATCCCGGTCCACGGGAAGTCCGCGTCGCTCATGCCCTTCCACACGGAGAAAAAGGAGGCCGGCAGTTTTTCCTTCAGACCGGCAAAGCCGCCGATCGCGGGCTGTTCGATCGCGACCCACGTCAGGATCACGCCGCCGGCAATGAGGATGAAGCACTGGATGAAGTCCGTGTAGATCACGGCGCGAAGGCCGCCGAACACGGTGTACACGCCGGTGGCGGCGAGCAGGACGACCGCGCCGACGTACATGTTCCAGCCGAGGATCGTGCGCAGGACCAGCGCGCCGGCATAGACCGACACACTGACCTTCGTGAAAATGTAGGCGATGAGCGAGATGGCGGAAAGGTAGTTGCGGCAGCCGCGGTTGTAGCGCCGCTCGAGGAACTCGGGCATCGTGAAAACGCCGGTCCGCAGGTAGAACGGAACAAAGAACCAGCCGAGGATGAGGAGGATGAAACAGGCGAGCCATTCGAACTGGCCCACCGCCAGGCCGCCGGCCGCGCCGCTGCCCGCGAGGCCGATGAAATGTTCGGCCGAGATGTTGGACGCGAACAGGCTCGCGCCGATGGCCATCCAGCCGATGCTGCCCCCGCCGAGGAAGTAGGCCTTGGAGTCCGCCTGGCTCTTCTTGCTGGACCACCAGCCGACGAGGAAAACGGCGACGAAGTACGCGAACACGATGAGCACGTCCAGGATGGACAGCTTGCCGAGCATACACACCTCCTCAGGTCGCAACGGCCGGAACGGACGCCGCGGTTCTACGGTTCTTCGGCGGCGGACGCACGGACCTTCTGCCAGGTCTCCGCATCCACCCGGCGGATGGCCGTCACCATCGCCTCAACGCAAGACGCGAGCGTCAACTCGCCGCCCTTCCGGATGGCGCTGTCCAATCCCCACGCCCGCGCTCCCTTTCCGCCCGGCACGGGAATCCAGCCGGTCGGCAGAATGGACATCCAGCTTGTGTCTTCGCGCGAAAACGTGATGGGTGCAGCCAGTTTCTCGCTGGCAGGGCCATCCTTGACCTGCACCTGGACGGTGTAGTCTGTCTTGTCCGCGGACCGCAGAGGGAGGATCGTGAGGGTCAGGCAGGAGGCGCAAGCCTCTCCACCCATGTCGGTCGTATTGGCCGATCGGGTGATGGTGACTTCGACCGGGATGGCTCCTTCGTCATCGCAAAACACGGCCGGATACGCGTTGGTCGCGGCGTTCATCAGGCGCTTGCGGAGTTCCTCCCCGCTCGGCTGGTGAACCCCGAAATCGGGCAGGCCGCCGCCGGGCACGTTCGTGGGCGTAACAAAATGAACCACCGTGACGCGGAAGTGCTCCGCGGACGGCATTTTAGCGGCGGGCTTTCTCGGCTGCAGCGAGCTGTCCACGCGATACGACGCACAGCCGCCGGC
>CALMZY010000136.1 GCA_937870865.1 uncultured Lentisphaerota bacterium
ACCTTGATGCCCGGCATGAGGCAGAACAGCGCCTCGAGTTCCTCCGAGTGGAACGGCCCGCCGCCGAAGCCGCCGCCGCACGGGGCGCGCACGGTCATCGGGACCGGGACGCCGGTGCGGTAAAACGTCGTGCCGGCGTTGTTGAGAATCTGGTGAACGGCGGTCATGCCGAAATCGACGAACTGCAGTTCGACAACCGGCCGCAGGCCCTGCGTCGCCATGCCGATCGCCGAGCCGAGAATGGCCGACTCGCTGATGGGCGTGTCGAAGACGCGGTCCTTGCCGAACTCCTGCTGAAGGCCGAGCGTGACCTTGAACGCGCCGCCGAACGCGCCGACGTCCTCGCCATAGAGCACGACATCCTTGTGGTCGCGCAGGAGGCGCATCAGACCTTGCCGGATGGCTTCCAGATACGTAATCTCAGTCACCCGCATAGACGCCCTCCAGGAGAGTCGACGGGACCGGCGGCGGCTCGGAAAGCGCCTGGTGATAGGCCTCGTTCACTTCATCGCGGCATTCGTGCTCCAGCTTGTCCAGCTCCTCGCGCGTCGCGATTTTCGCCGCGACCAGCCGCTCCCAGCACGACTTGATCGGGTCACGCTTCGCGTACTCGTCGATCAGCGAGCGAGGGACATACGAAAAATCGTCGTGCTCGCCATGCCCGCGCATGCGCATCGTGTCGCACTCGAGCAGGACCGCGCGCGGCTTCCTGCGCAAATCGGCCACCAGCTCGCGCGCCAGGAGATGCAGGGCCACCGCGTCGTTGCCGTCCGCGGAAATCCCCTCGATCCCGTAGCCCTTCGCGCGGTCCACGAGATGCGCGCAGCGGTACTGCTCGGAGTTCGGCGTGGAGTACGCGTACTTGTTGTTCTCGATCAGGAAGATGACGGGCGCGTCGAAGACCGCCGCGAAATTGACCGCCTCGTGAAAATCGCCGGTGCTGGTCGCGCCGTCGCCGATGTACGCGAAGCCAACGGCATTGCGGCCGAGCCGGCGCGCGGCCATCACGGCCCCGGCGACAACGGGCAGCATGGCCCCGAGATGCGAAATCATGGCGAAGACGCCGCGCTTCGGATTGCCGTAATGCACGTTGCCGTCGCGGCCGCGCGTCGGGCCGGTCACGCGGCCGAGGTACTGGCGGAAAATATCCAGGACCGACATCCCGCGGCCGATGTGGACGGTCATGCCGCGGATGCACGGCGCGAACAGGTCGTGGTCGGCACAGGCCAGCGTCGTCGCCGCGCCGATCGCCTCCTGGCCAATGCCGGTATAGACGCCTCCAAAGATGCGGCCCTGGTGGTAGAGCCGCACGAGCCGCTCTTCCGTCAGCCGCGCGAGCATCATGCAGCGCAGAATCCCGAGCCACGCCGCCTTGTCCACCGACTGTATATCGTTCTTATCCTGTTGTTTCATCCGTGCGGCGCGACTTTATCCCTTTGCGTCAAACCATGCCAAGCGCAATAAAACCTCTCGTCGACGCGATTTCGGAAAAAGAAGATAAAAATCTTTCACTCCGGCATGTTTCGCGACCGGCCGTACGCGGAATGCCCCTCCTCTTCCCAGAAGGCAATCCGCCAGCGAAGGATCAGGGCCAGCAGGGCCAGCGTCGCGATCAGAGAAAGCCCGATCAGCACAATGAAGGCGCGGTCGATCTGCCGAAAGACGAGCGATATCTCATTGTTCTTCAGGTCCACGCCCACGATCGCAATCGCGTTCCCCTTCCCGTCCCAAACAGGCGCGTAACCGGAGAGAGCCACGTTCCATTGGTCTATCCTGTTGACATCCCGGTCCGCCGTCGGCCCGTTGAACGCGGCAAGCATTTCGGGATACTTGGGCGTCTCCTCGTACACATCGCCGGGATGCAAGTTGCCCAGCGAGTCCTCGAATGAGTCCATGGCCACGAAACTGACGTAGCCCGGCCGGTCCGCCTTCCGCGCGATGTACATGTAATCGACGTGCGGATGCCGGCTCTTCAGGTCTTTCAACAGGCGAACCAACGCCTGGCAGGCGGGCTTGTCCTCGTCCGCCGGGCCGCGGACAGCTTCGACCAGCTCCGGCTTCACCTGGAAGGCGGTCGCGGCGGCAACCCCCTTCACGCCCTCGCGAAGGACGTTCACCAAGGTCTTCCGGGCCACGTGGTGATCAAGGCTTTGAGCCGCGATGGATCCCGCCACGACGGACAGGATCACGGCCACCGAAAGCGCGAACGCCTTCGGCCGGTATCGGATGGCCCCGGCGGTTTTCTGAAAGACGGAGTAGCGCCGAACGGAAACAGGCAGTCCCTCGAGGAACCGATACAGATCCTCCGCCAATTGCGCCGCGCCCGCGTATCGCGCAGCCGGCTCCTTCTCCATGCACTTCATGCAGATCGCATCCAGCTCGGGCGGGATGTCCGCGGCGACTTCCGACGGACGCTGGATCTCGCACTGGCGCGCCCGCTCGACCATCTCTTCGACCTCGCCATCGTAGATGCGTTTGCGGGTCAGGCCGTAATACAGCGTGGCGCCGAGGCCAAAAACGTCCGTCCGCGCGCTGAGCTGCCAGAGGTTGCCGTGCGCCTGCTCGGGCGACATGAACTGCGGGCTGCCGCGTATGTTCTTCTTCCGAAGGTCGATGGGCGCGCCGGGCCGCGAGGCCTCATCGTCCACCCGCAACGCAATGCCGAAATCGGCGATCTTCGCCTCGCCCGCGTTCGTCAGCATGATGTTCCGCGGCTTGATGTCGCAATGGATGATGCCGTGCGCGTGGGCGTAGCCCACTGCCTCGCAGACCGAGATCATGATGCCGATCAGCCGCCGGCGTTCGACGCCCGCACGAATCACATCCTCGAGGTCACCACCCTCCACGTACTCCATCACGATGAGCGGCCGGTGATCGACCTCGACGATCTCGTGGACCTGCACAATCCCCGAGTGCGCAAACTTCGCGATGATCTTCGCCTCCTCGTGAAACCGGTCATGCCATTTCGCGGCCAGCTGATACGGTTCGCGAATGGCCTTGATCGCCACCTTGCGGTTCAGGTTCAGATCCATCGCGCGGTACACCGCGCCGACCGCGCCCGTCCCGATCATCGCCTCGAGCCGATATCGATCCTTCAGTTGCTCGTTCAGGTGCTGGAGTTCGGACTCGGGCGGGGCAAACGGCGATTGACGGGAATCGTTCATGCCGGCCGGAATTGTATGGAGTACCCCCCTCCCCGTCACCAAGAAACACGTCACAGGGCCATTCTACATAGAGTCGACGCGATACAGCTTTACTCGCGCCCCGCGGAGGCATATATAGGAACTGATCATGTATTCACAGACCACAGGATTCGATCTGACCGGCGGCGCCCTCCGGCGTCCGCCCACGGGTCGTTTCTGCGCGTCCATTCTCGCCTCCATGAAGGTTGCCGTAGCCGCCATTGCCGCGGCCCCGGGAACTTCCGTGTAGGCTTCTTCCAAACATCGCTGATTTGAAGGCCTCTCGGGAAGTTCCCGGGAGGCCTTTTTGCATGAAACCCAAACCCACAGGAGAAATAGACATGAGCAACAGAATGATCGCCATTGTTAAGGAATTGAATGAACGAGCCATTGCCGTGACACGGAAGCATCGTCCTCGACAGAGAGGAGGGCCCCGTGAACACCACCCAGACTGAGTGTCGCTACGCGAACCGCGTGCGCACGCTCCGCCCGAGCTGCGTCCGCGAAATCATGAAAGCGGCCGCGAGCCGCGACGTCATTTCGTTCGCGGGCGGCCTGCCCAACCCGAGGCTGTTCCCGGTCGACGCGATCGCGGAAGCGGCCGCGCGCGTTCTCAAGGACCACGGTTCGGCCGCGCTCCAATATTCATCCAGCGAAGGGTACGCCCCGCTCCGGGAGTACGTGGCGGAGACGTGTCTGCGCCGGCGAGGCATCCGCGCTTCGGCGGACGACATCCTTCTGACCAGCGGCTCCCAGCAGGCGCTGGACCTGGTCGGAAAGGTGTTCATCGAGCCGGGCGACGCCGTACTGATGGAGTCGCCGGCGTACCTGAGCGCGATCCAGGCGTTCGAGCTGTACCAGCCGCGGTTCGTGCCCGTGCGGCTGAACCGCGACGGGCTCGATCCGTATTTACTGGCCGAGCGGCTCGAGCGCTGGTCACCGAAACTCGTGTACCTGGTTCCGAATTTCCAGAACCCGACCGGCGTGAGCTACTCGGGCGAGAACCGGTGCGCCATCGCGCATCTGCTGAGGATGCACGACACGGTGCTGGTCGAGGACGATCCCTACCGCGAACTGCGGTTCGAGGGCGAAGACCTGCCGCCGGTGTACCGTTACGCCGACCAGCACGCGGTCCTGACGGGTACCTTTTCAAAGGTGCTGTCCCCCGCCCTGCGCATGGGCTGGGTGTACACCTGCGCAGACACGCTGCGGCACATGGTGGTTGCGAAGCAGGCGTCAGACCTGTGCTCCAGCGACCTGACCCAGAGGATCTTGTACGAGTGCCTGACGAGGTTCGACCTCGAGCGGCACGTCGCGGCGCTGTGCCGCGAGTACCGGCGCCAGCGCGACCGGATGCTGCACTGGATCCGGACGCTGTTCCCGGACGGCACGCGGTACACGCGTCCGCAGGGCGGCATGTTCATCTGGGTGACGCTGCCCGGAAACGTGTCGGCCGAGGAACTGCTCACCGCCACCGTGAAGCGCGGCGTGGTGTTCGCGCCGGGGCGGTCGTTCTATCCCGGCCGGCCGGAGCTCAACACGCTGCGGCTGAACTTCACGCACGCGGACGACGTGGAAATGGAGAAAGGAATGAACATCCTGGCGCAGGAGATCCGGGCGCTGACGGGATGAGCAGCCGCCGGTTTTTCCAAGGGTTGGAAAAATGGCATCAAGGTTTTCCAATCCTTGGAAACCGCGGCCGAGTAGACGCGCACACCCGTGCGCGTTCTCAGAAGCGACACGGACTAGCGTCTGTGCCGCCGCTGACCGAAGTGCCGCGTGCGACCGCCCGGATTCCCGCCGGCATGCGGCTGATGTGCCGGATGATGAGCGTGCGGCTGGGGCTTGGCGCCATAATCAAATCCTTCGAGCTTGCGCCGCTCGATCTTCGAGCCCAGCACACGCTCGATCCCGCGAACCATGTCCTCGTCTTCCGAGGTCAGGAACGTGAAGGCGTCGCCCGTCTTCGCGGCGCGGCCCGTACGGCCGATCCGGTGCGTGTAATCATCCACGCAGTTCGGCATGTCGAAGTTGATGACGTGGGAGATGGTCGAAACGTCGATGCCGCGCGAGGCGATGTCGGTCGCGACGAGAATCTGGAACTTGCCGCTGCGGAAGCCTTCCATCGCCGTCTGCCGCTGGCGCTGGGAGAGATTTCCCTGGATGCACGTGGCGCTGTGGCCGGACTGGGTCAGGCTCTTCGCCAGCCGCTTCGCGCGCTGCTTCGTTCGGGTGAAGACGAGGACGGACTCGCGGTCCGTGCGTTCCAGGATCGCCAGCAGCAGGGCCGTCTTGAGGTGCTGAGAAACGGGGAAGAGCGCGTGCGACACGGACTCCGCCGGCTTGGAATGCGCGATCTGAAGAGTCTGCGGATTTCTCAGAATCTCGTGCGCCAGCTTGCGGATCGCGTCGGGCATCGTGGCCGAGAACAGCAGCGTCTGCCGCTGGGCCGGGAGCCTCTGCAGAATCTTCCGGATATCCGGAAGGAACCCCATGTCGAACATGCGGTCGGCTTCGTCCAGCACGAGGCATTCCACGTGGGACAGGTTGATCGTGCCCTGCCGGATATGATCCAGCAGGCGGCCGGGACAGGCGATCGCGATTTCGGCGCCGTGTTGGAGCCCGGCCATCTGGGGCCGCATGCTCACGCCGCCGTAGATCGTCACGCAGCGAAGATTCGTGTGCGCGCCGAGGTCGTTCATGGCCTTGAAAGTCTGTTCGGCCAGCTCGCGGGTCGGGCCGACAATCAGCACGCGAAGCTGGCGGCGCGGGCCGCTCATCAGCCGATGCAAAACAGGGATTCCAAACGCGGCGGTCTTGCCCGTGCCCGTCTGGGCCAGGCCGATGACATCGTGCCCCTCGAGAACCACCGGGATGGCCTTGCGCTGAATGGGCGTCGGGACATCGAAGCCCAGCTTCCGGATGTTCTCCCGGATATGCGGATTGATTTTCAGCAGATCGAAACTCATGCGGACCCCCTCATCGAGGCTATGTATGGACAACGGATGGACTTCCAGCGCAGGAACCTACCGTTTCCGCGCCCCGAAGCAAGCACTCCTTGAAATAAATGAAGTGTCTTGTTTAACAGTTCGGCCTGATTCTGCTACCTTTACCCCACGCATGGAACAAATACTGCACGGGGCCGCCAGGGAACATCCCCAATGGAAGAACACCGGTAAAACCCCGCGCATCCTCCTCTGCGGCGTCTTTGGCCCGTACGGCGTGGATGACGAATACGGGCGCAAAGAAAACCTGATGGAGCTTTACCACAATCAGGTGACGCGCATCCAGGGTCCGGCGTCTCTCCGATTCCACCATCGCTCGTTCGGCCTGTACTTCATCGCCGCGAACATCAACGCCGATACAACCATCCTCGACTTCCCTTCGCACGCGCGGTTCGTCCGCGAGTTGAAGAACCACTACGACATCATCGGCATTTCGTTCATCACGCCAAACTACCTGAAGGCCCGCGAGATGGCCCGGTTGATCCGGCTGCACTCGCCGGATTCCGTCATCGTCCTCGGCGGACACGGCGCGGCGATCGAGGGCGTCGAGAAGCTGATCGTCTGCGACCACGTGGCGCGCGGCGAGGGCATCCGCTGGATGCGCCGGTTCCTCGGCCAGGATCCCGACGCGCCGATCCATCACCCGATCCTCCCGAGCGCCGAATACGGCCGCATTTTCGGAGTTCCGATTCCCGGCGTACCGCCCAGCGTCCTCGTGCCCGGCCTCGGCTGCGTGAACGGCTGCAACTTCTGCTGCACGACGCATTTCTTCGAGAAGGCCTACGTCTCGTTCCTCCGCACCGGGAAGGACATCTTCGAACAATGCTGCCGGATCGCCGATGCGACGGGCACGCCCGAGTTCTACATCATGGACGAGAACTTCCTGAAAGACCGGGCGCGCGCGATGGAATTGCTCGCGCTCATGGAGAAGAACCAGCGCTGGTTCCGCTTCTACATTTCCTCCTCGGCGGAAGCGGTCACCGCCTTTGGCGTCGAGAACATGACGCGGCTGGGCGTCGTGTTCGTCTGGATCGGGTTCGAGTCCACCAACACCACGCACGTGTACGCCAAAAACACCGGCATCGACGCCGCGCGGCTCGTCCGCGAATTGCGCGACCACGGGATTTCCGTTCTCGGCTCGGCCATCATGTGCCTGGAGCATCACACGCCCGACAACATCGCGAACGACATCGAGTACGTCGTGGGCCTCCAGACCGATTTCTGCCAGTTCATGCTCTACACCGGCATGCCGGTGACCGCGCTCTACGAAGACCACAAGGCGCGCGGCCTGCTGAATCCGGAGATCCCGTTCGAGGAATGGCACGGGCAGAACCTGATGAACTGGAACCATCCGGCATTCCCCGATGGAGAAGCCAAGGTGTGGCTCGACTTCGCGTTCCAGCACGATTACGAGGTCAACTCCAGCTCCATTTACCGGATGATCGAAACGTCCTTCCGCGGTCACCGCACGCTCGCCGCCATGAAGACGCGCGACGCCTGCCTCGAGGCCCGGTTCCAACAGCTCCGGGAACGGGCGCGCTTGTATTCGCAACTGCTTCCGGTCATCGCCAAACATGCCGTGAACGAAAAGGAACGGCAGCGCGCCCTCGCTCTCGAAAAAGAACGACAGGCGTTGGGGCCCGTCGGCATACAGGAACGCCTGATTCGCCTCGGAGCCCGCGCGTTTTCCGCCGCGTGGGACTGCCGTGTGCGCTGGTTCGGCGACCGCGTCCAGCCCCGGACCATTGTCACGCGATACCGGCAATAACTTTTGTCGGTCTTACTCCCACAGCGCAGACGCCGCTGCCGCTTCGCCCACTTCAGCGTTCGGCGTTCGACGTTGGGCGTTCGACGTTCAATCCAGGAACATCCCCAACCTTTTGTCCTTTAGGAGGAGCCCCGACTACGAGAGGTCGGGACGACCAGGAATCGCGGTGTTGAAAAAAAACAGGGCGCCCCTTTCGGGACGCCCTGTTCCATCAAACGCTAAAGTCTTAATTAGCGCCGATCGCGGCCGCCGCCGTACCCGCCACCGCCGAAATTACCGCGGGGACGCTCTTCACGGGGCTTGGCCTCGTTGACCGTCAAGGCACGACCATCGAAGTCCTTGCCATTGAAGTCGTTGATTGCCTTGGTCGCCTCTTCCTGGCTGCTCATCTCCACGAAACCAAATCCACGAGACTTGTTCGTGAACTTGTCCATGATGATGCTGCAGCTCACTACACGGCCTGCCTGCTCAAACAAACGCTGAAGATCGCCTTCAGTGGTCTGAAACGACAGATTACCGACATATAGCTTTGTAGCCATATAACTTACCTACTCTTCTTCTTTCTGCTGCGTGAGGGAGTTTCGGTGACCGTTCCCGACTCGTTCGGGTTTC
>CALMZY010000137.1 GCA_937870865.1 uncultured Lentisphaerota bacterium
TCGGCTCAACCATCGTCGGCAACATCAACTTCGCCTTGAACGAAGTCGTTCCCAGCCCCACCGCGCCGGGTCTGAAAAAACCTCTGCCGCCGGTCTGGCAGAACCCGGTTGCGTTCGAGTGGGCCGCCATCGAAGGCGCTCGCTATTATGAACTGCGAGTTGACGATCTGACCGCCGGCACCACCGGTGTTCTCCAGCAGGCCGGCATCGCCAATACAAACGTCTCGCCCGCGTTCAGCTTCACGCGAAATCATTTCTACCGCGCCCAGGTCCGTGCCGGCAACAGCGCGGGATACGGAGACTGGGGAGCGCCCGTGCGCTTCACCTACCTGCCGCCGCCGCAGTATGCGCTCCACATCAACATCACCGGGCCCGGCAGCGTCACCCTCGATCCTCCGGGCGGCAGTTACGAGTCCGGCACCGTGGTGGAAATGACCGCGGTGGAAGAGGACGGCTCGACGTTCGATCACTGGACCGGCGTGGACAGCGGCGCCAACCAACCCCTCGCCACGGTCACCGTGGTCGTGGAACGCACGGTTGCGCTCTTCTTCGTGGCCAACCGTCCGCCGCAGACGCCCGTGCCCGTCGCGCCGACGAACGACACGACGGTGGACCTGACAACCGCCGTCCTCGAAACCGGCGCGTTCCAGGACCCGGACCCCGGCGACACGTTCGGGGCCAGCCACTTCGTCGTGTATGAAACGGAAGACGTGCCTCTGGCCGAATCGGACACCAACACGCCGCAGACCACTTTCGCCCTCTCGGGCACGGGCCTGCAGGGCCACTCGGCGTACTTCTGGAAGGCCCGTTTCGCGGATGGACACGGCCTCTGGTCCGACTGGTCGGCGCCGGCGTCGTTCTCCACGTCCAATCGTCCCCCCACGCCGCCGGTCTGTGTGAAGCCAACCGGCGGCGAAGAGGTCAGCATCAACCCGATGCTGCAGGCCTCGCTGTTCGGCGACCCCGACTCCGCGGACACGCACGCCGCGACTCTGTGGCAGATCGCCGGACCTGACGGCAATTTCGACACACCGGTGCTCAACACCGAAACGCCGCCCGCCGCGTTTCATCTCGTGCCGGCCGGAACACTCGTCTACACGAACTACTTCTGGCGGGTGCGCTATCGGGACAACCACGACGGCTGGTCCGGCTGGTCGATTCCAGCCGCCTTCAAGGCGGTGCTCACCATTGACGACATCGAACTGCCGCCCGGCGGGACCGTCACGATTTCGTGGCCGACCCAGACCGGGTATCTCTATACCCTTCGAGGCGCGTCCAATTTCCTCAACGACTCCTGGGCGCCGATTCCGGGATATACGAATCTTCCGGGCACCGGCGGCATGATGACCTACGAAGAGCCGGAGGGAGACGCCGGGAAAGTCGGTTACTGCGTCGAGGTCCGGCCCGGTCCATAGCGCGCTAGGGCTCCGCCCTACCACGCGCCGGCGCGAACCGCTTGTACAGGAGTACCCCGGCAAGAACGGGAAGCAGCACCGCCGCCTCGTACAGCGCAGCCTGGACGTTGTACCACTGGAACACGTCGTTCCACGTGCCCTTTCGCAGACTCCAGAAGAGCGGCTCGGGCGAAATGTAAAAGGTGTCCGTGAACGGCCACAGCGCCATGATGCCGTACGGGACGCTGTGATCGGCGGAGAAGAGATCCACCGCCAGGTGGCTCGCCAGCGCCGCGAACAGGACCGCGAAGACCGACCACCCCGCGCGATGCGTCTTCCGCCAGAGAATCCACACCGCAAGCGACACCACGGCAATCCAGCCGAGCGTGTGCGTGTACCAGTGATGGAAGACGTTGATGCTGCCCATCAGAACGCCGGGCAGGTAATCGATGTCCGGCAGGTTGGCCATGAACACAATGACCAGGAATCCGGCGCGCTGTTCCCAAAGCGCCTGCAACCCGGCCTTCCACCGGCCCCGCGGCATCAGGACTCCGCAGCCCAACGCGGCGCCGATAATCGTATGTCCTACGGGAGTTGGCATGTTGACTGAGAACCTACCACATTTGCCGCGAAGGACAAATGGCGCGCGCGGCCTCTGCCGTTCCTGGCCATGTGCTACAGAGTAACATCTTCCCCTGTCACTCTTCATCCATTCGCTTGAATTGGAGCCTTGTTGGGGCTCAAGGAGTTGATACTCTGTATGTATCTCTCGTGTGACGGAAACGGCTAGAGCCGAGAAAAGAACAGGAGACACGACCATGAGTGAACCGAAGGTGGCGCAGAAATCTCCGTATGCGGTGAACGTGGAAAAAGGGAAGACTTACTATTGGTGTTCATGCGGTCAGAGCGAAAAACAACCATTCTGTTCGGGTGCCCACAAGGGGACATCGTTTGCTCCCGTCGCCTTCGTGGCGGAGGAGACAAAGCAAGTGCACCTGTGCGGGTGTAAACACACCGCCAAGCCACCGTTCTGTGATGGGACCCACGCGAAGTTGAAGTAGTGCGGGCAGAGACGCGGCCATCGGGCTGTGGCCCGATCCGGCTGGATCCTTAGTTTTCCGTCTTCCTGACGGTGATCCGATAGAACGAAGATCCCTCGACCGGGGCGCTGTCCGTCCAGGTATTCAACGGCGGCGTCGCCGGAATATTGGTCTGCCAGAATCCCCAGGCGGCGTCGCACAAGTTGGTCTCGCGATACACGCCGTAGACGCGTCCGGTCGCGCTCGGCCACGAGAAAACATAGCCCGATGCGGTGTTTGTCGCAGGATCGACACGGAACACGGAGGTCTCGTTCGTCGGATCGGTTCCGGAGACGAACTCCTGCCAATCGAGCAACGAGTCGCCGTCCTGGTCCGTCGTGCTGGATGCGGTATCGAGGTTTCCGAAAAGCAGCCGTTCCCAATCGTCCGCCATTCCATCCGCATCCGCATCCGAACTCTCCAGTTCCGTCGCCGTTACGAACCGGCCGCCCAACCCCGGTGCACTGCAGGCAATCGTTGACGTTCCGGCGCTCTCGTCCGCGTCCGCCGCTGCGCTCAGCGTGATGATCTGATCCGCACTCCAATTGCTGTAGTCGAAAACCAGCGAACCGCCCGCCTGTACGGTGATATCCGTGTCCCCGCTCATCCGGCTGACCGTTACCGTCGTGGGACCCACCGGAGCGTCGTCGAGTCTGATCTGAAAGTCCTTCGTGCCGCCCTCCGGAACCGTTACCCCGCTTGCGCTGGTCACAATGACCGGCGGGGCCTCGAAGATCACGTCGACCCAGTAGTTGGCGTTCTCCCAAGCTCCGTCAGGATAGGTGCCGCTTACCCCGTACGCGTAGTATCCCCTATTGCCATTGGCTTCTTCGCCGGACGGCATGTGCAAGGGCGGGAAATCCGCGCTCCGGCCCGAAAAGTAGCCTTCATCTTGACTGTAGTGCCCGTTTTCAGAGTGATAGGAGGCCACATAGATCGTGTTGGATTCGATCTGGATGGGCGCCGAAAAAAACGCCTGCTGCCAACCCGACGCGGTCTCGTTCGTGAAGATGACGGTCCCCAGCAGTTCGCCCGCCAGCGTCCAGAGATGGCCTTCGTGGGGTCCCGTGTTGGCCAGGGCTTTGTAGAATCGAATCCCGTCGATCGTTCCGGCCTTGTCCGATCTGAATCGTACGCCCAGTTCGCAGGGGAGATCGGAACCCACATCCGCTACGCCGGGTTGATCCACGTCCGAAAAAACGGTTGCCGGCGCCGCCGCATCCGCCTCGAGCGCCGTCACTTCCTGGTTGGTCAGGCCCGGCGCACGGCAGCGAATGATGGCCAGTCCGTTGCTCGCGTCCGCGTCCACGTCCGCCGCCAGCGTAACGGGTTGATAAATGTTCCAGTTGCCCGCGTCAAATACCAGCGAACCGCCCGACATCACGGAAATCCCGGCGTCCCCACTCACCCGCTCGACCGTCGCGGTCGTGGCGTAGTCCGGCGCGGTGTCGAGCCTGACCTGAAACACCGCCGTTTCGTTTTCAGGGACCCGCACCCCGTCCGCGCTGGTCAGAATGACCGGCATCGGGGTGCTGTCCTGCTCCGTCACCGCGATGTCCTTATTCGTTAAGCCCGGCGCGCTGCAACGGATGATCGCCGTTCCGTTGAGCCGGTCCGCGTCCGCCGCCGCCGTCAGCACAACGGTCTGAAATGCATTCCAGTTGTTCGTGTCGAACACCAGCGAACCGCCCGACGTCACGGAGATATCGGGGTCCCCGCTCACCCACGCGACCGTCGTAGTCGCGGAATAATCCGGCGCCGTGTTCATCTTGACCCGGACGTTCACCGTTTTGCTCTCGGAGACCGCGATGCCGTTCACGCTGGTGATCAGGCTCAAGTCCGGCTTGTCCTCGTAACCGGAAAGGTCGATTTCCGTGAGCTGATAATTGCAGGCCGGCACGGCGGCGGCGTTGAGTTCCGACATGAACTGGTTGATCAGGCTCTTGTGGCGCGTCACCGACGTGCCGGCCCCGGTTCCCCCAAAGGTCCACACCGTCAACAGGACGAGCCGACCGTCAACAATCCAGAAGGCGGGATTGCCGGAATCTCCCCCGATCAGCATCTCGTTGAACTCCAGCCGCTTCGTATCGCTGCAGCAGGGCGCCGTAAAAATACCCGTGTAGAAATTACCCTCCGACCACCGAGCGTCTATGCATATGACATCACCGACAAGCGCCTTCTCCTCCTGATCGAGGCACAAGGCCGGCAACCTCATATTACTGTGCGCATAGTCATCGTTTCCGGTCGGCAGCAGGTTCGTGCAGGAATCCGGCAAGACATACGCGAACGAGATGAGGTTGGTCGGCACATCCGAATCCAGCAGGCCCACCGTGAAATCGGGGACATCCTGCCAGATGACGCGAGTGGCCGTGACCGTCCGCGCGATGACCACGTTGTCCTGGCTGACGAAGCGCACCGTGGTGCCGACGCCGATCGGCGCGTGACCGCAACCCACGACGTGGCGCGGGCTGATCAAAGTGATTCCGAGAGTATTCCCACTCGCATTGTTCCACGGACTGATACACGTCAGGTCGAGATCGGCCGCCCAGCACTCCGGGCTGCGCACATAGACCGGCGGTTCGGCATAGTGGTCCTGCCGGGAAAAAATATGGACAGCCGGTTCCTTTGTCTTCCCGGCGATTCGCCCGTCCACGGCCCCGATGATTTCCTCCTCCAGGGATATCTCCGACGCCCAGGCCGATGCCGCCAGGAGACAGCACAAGGGACATAGCGTCAGGAATTTGGCGGCCATTCGAACAGACAAGGACTCCATGCACAACTCCGTCATTGGACCGTTTTGAAACACCCAGCGGACTGCGGCATGCGCCGGAGTGCTCGACAGCGCACAGGGATACTGAAACGCCCCGCTTCCGACCTCAACACCCAAGAAGGGACAATGCCTGAAAGGTGGTGTTTTGTCGATTCTTTTCGGGCTGACAGCGCACCTGATGTGTACCCTTCACGCCGCGCCGCCCATCGCCGACCGAAACCGATCCGGCATCTTCGCGATCCGATTTTTCGCGTAGTCGAAGAACGCGAGCCCCGTCTTGACGCGCGCGATCTCGCGGCCGCTCTGCTTCTCCGTCAGCCGGTACAGGAAGTCGCACCCGCACGGCCCGAGGTCCGCCGCGGCCACTTCCACAACCAGCGCCTCGCCATGGAACGCCTGCGATTTGTAGACCACCACCGCGTCGAGCATGATCATCCCCACCCCATCCACATCGGCCTCGCTGAACCCGTGCGCGCCCAGGAAACGGACGCGTGCTTCGTGCGCGAACGCGAGAACCGCGTCGTTGCCCAGGTGCCGGCCGTAGTTGATGTCCGTGATCCGCACCGGCAATTCGGTCGAGAAGGCAAATCGCTCCGGCATTTCGAGTTTTACGCGCGCCATAGGTCCCCCTTCGTCCGGAATTTTCCGAACCTTGGAAGATTTTTATCCGATTTTTCCAATCCTTGGAAAAACTTTCTCCGGGGTTGTTTCCGGTCGGCCACATCCTATACTGCCACTCGAACAATGGCCCCGTCGACACATCCAAGTTCGCGAAGCGAACGGCTGATGGGAATTCTCATCCTCATCGTGCTGGTCTTGATCGGCGCGTGGGTCTTCAGCCGGCAGTCCCGATTCAACCCGGCGATTCTCGCGGACACGACGCCCGGACCGGCCGCGTCCGAGCCCGCGAAGACCTTCTCCCCGGCCGACTCGCCCCTGTCGAAGTTCCTCCCCGAAAACCTGGCGCCCTTGTCGGCGCCCGAGACTTTCAACGCTGACACGTTGTCGGACAAGATCGACGGCCGCGCCGAACTGTATCTCTCCGCCGGAGTGCGAGAACTCCAATGCCAGCGCCTCGCGCGCCCGAGCGATCCGGAATCGTGGATGGAGGTGTACCTCTACGACATGGGCGGCGCGCGCAACGCGTTTGCCGTTTTCGGAATCCAGCGGCGCGACGAAGCGGAAGATCTCGACGTCGCGGACTTCGCGTACAAGACGCCGAACGCGCTCTTCTTCGTGCGCGGCCGGTACTACGTCGAAATCGTCGCCGCGTCAGCGTCCGGCGAGACAGCCGCCGACATGGAGGCGTTCGCGAAGCGGTTCTGCGAGAACGTCCCGGGCGACCGGCAAGCCGTGCCCGAGGCGGAGATGCTCCCGCCCGACAACAGGATTCCGGGAAGCGTGATTCTCTACATGAAGGAGGGGTTCGGGTTTGAGAAATTCGACAACCTCTTCGTCGCCGGCTATCAGTTCGGCGAGGCGCAGGCGACGGGTTTCCTGACCGTCCGGCCGTCGACGGGCGAGGCGACGGAACTCGTCGAAGCCTACTCCAAGCACCTGATCGCAAACGGGGGCGTCGAGGAGCAGACCGCCGGGGCCGACAGTTGGGCGCGCATTTTCAACTTGTTCGGTGCGTATGAACTGGTGTTCGCCCGGGGCAAATGCGTCGCGGGCGTCCACGAGGCGGACCGGGACACCGCGGAACAATTGGGGTCCCTGCTGTACGAAAGACTGGGCCGGAATCCATGAGCGAGGCCGAGAACACCACGCGGCGGGACTTTCTCCTGCGCGGCGCGAAGGCCGCGGCAGCCATCGCCGCGGCGGGCTTCGCGGCGAGGACGTTCCGGGACCCGGCGGGACCGCCTGCGGTAAGCCGCTCCGAGCCGCTGGTGGGGCTGCCGGATTTTTCGATCCCGGAGCAGGCGGGAAAACTGGCCATCGCGACGGGCGCGAATCGCGTCAGAACGCTCCGCGCGGCGATGGATGCGCTGGGCGGCATGGGAAAATTCGTCGAACGCGGCGACCGCGTGATCCTCAAGATCAACGCGGGTTTTTCCACGCCGCCGATTCTTTCCGCGACGACTCACCCGGACCTTGTCTCCGAGGTGGTGCGGCTCTGCCTGGCGGCCGGCGCGTCGGCCGTGATGGTCATGGACAATCCGGTCAACGACCCGGTGAGCAGTTTCGAACTGAGCGGAATCGCCGGCGCCGCGCGCGCGGCCGGCGCGGCCGTCATCCTGCCGCAGGCCAACCTGTTCAGGCCGGTCACGCTCCCCGGCGGCGAATTCATCCGCGAGTGGCCGTTCTTTTCCTTGCCGCTCGAAGGCGCCACGAAACTGATCGGCCTTGCGCCGGTCAAGAGCCACAACCGCGCCGGCGCGAGCATGATCCTGAAAAACTGGTACGGCCTGCTCGGCGGCCGCCGCAACGTGTTTCACCAGGACATCAACGGCATCGTGAAAGAGCTGGCCCAGCTCGTGAAGCCGACCCTGGTCATCCTGGACGGGACGACGGCCATGATGACCAACGGGCCGACCGGCGGATCGCTCAGCGACCTGAAGCCGACGAACACGATGATCGCCGGCACGGACCCCGTCGCGGCCGACGCCTTCGGCGCGACCCTGCTCGACATGTCGGCGGACGACCTGCCATACATTGCGAAAGCCGCCGCGGCCGGCGCGGGAACGGCGAATTACGAATTACTGAATCCAATACGAATCGAAGCGTAACCACGAATGGACACGAATACACACGAATCAGAATCGTCCGCACTTCGTGTTCATTCGTGTGAATTCGTGGTTGGGATATTCTGAGATGAAGATCGTTTTCATACGCCGAATCAGCCAGCTGTTCTTCCTCGTTCTTTTCCTGGGCTTCTGCGTGGTCTCGACGCTCGGGACGGAGTGGTGGCAGCTGCGCGGCTGGCCGGTGAACTGGTTTCTCGAACTCGATCCGCTGGTCGCGATCGGCACGTTACTGACCACGCAGACGCTGTACGCCGGACTGATCTGGGCGCTGGCCACGGTCGTGCTCACGATCCTCTTCGGCCGGTTCTTCTGCGGATGGGTCTGCCCGTTCGGAACCCTTCACCAGGCGATCGGTTATTTCTGGCGGCGCACGACGAATTTCTCCCAGCGGATCGAGCTGAATCGCCATCGCCCGGCGCAGACGTTGAAGTACTACGTGCTGATCTTCCTCCTTTCGGCCGCGGCGGGCACGACGATCGCGCGCCTGACGGCGACGGTGCGGGGCCAGCCGCTGATCCCGGCGCTGATCGTCGCCGCGTGTTTCATCATGGCCGGCCTGCTCGCGGTGCTGAAGGTCATCCCGAAGGTCGAAAAAGTCGGCGCGACCCTCCTCGCGCTCGTCGCGGCGTGGACCGGCTTCGCGCTGTTTCTGCCGGTCGAACACCTCCTGGCCTCATCGCTCCAGTCGGGCCTGCTCGACCCCATTCCCCTGCTCCACCGCTCGGTCAACCTGGCGCTGCTTCCGCTCGTCGACAAGGCCACCCAGGCCGCCTCGCTCGCGGCGCGGCACTACGAGCAGGCATGGCTGATCGGAACCGTCTTCCTCGCGGCCCTCTTCCTCAACCTCGTGATCCCGCGCTTCTACTGCCGGTTCATCTGCCCGCTCGGGGCCCTGCTCGGCGTGTTGAGCCGGTACGCGCTGTGGCGCGTCGGAAAGACGAAAGCCGATTGCTCGATGTGCATGCGCTGCGAGACCGATTGCGAAGGCGCGTGCGAACCATCGGGACAGATTCGATCTCCCGAATGCGTCCTGTGCATGAACTGCCTGCGCACCTGCGAGGACGACGTGATCAGTTACCGCGCCGCGCGATCGGCGGCGGGCGAACACGCGTCGCCCGACCTGACGCGCCGCGGGTTTATCGTGTCGATCGTCTCCGGGCTGGTCACCGTCCCCATCCTGCGCCTGAGCGACGCGCTGGGGCTGAACTGGAATCCGCGGCTGATCCGGCCGCCCGGCGCGCTGGCCGAAGGCGATTTCCTCAACCGCTGCATCAAGTGCGGCCAGTGCATGCGGATTTGCCCCACCAACATCATCCAGCCGGCCGGCCCGGAGCTGGGGGTCGAGGCGCTGTGGACACCGACGCTCAACTTCCGCATCGGCACCAGCGGCTGCCAGACGAACTGCGTGGCGTGCGGCAACATCTGCCCGACCGCCGCGATCCGGCCGATCACGCTCGACGAGAAGGCGGGGCAGAACGCGTTCGCCGCGCGCGGGCCGATCCGGCTGGGCACCGCGTTCGTGGACCAGGGCCGGTGTCTGCCGTGGGCAATGGGCACGCCCTGCATCGTCTGCCAGGAGAACTGCCCGGTCAGCCCGAAGGCGATCTACATCCGCGAGGTCTTCGAGCCGGTTCGCGACTTGCTTCCCCCGGTCGCCTCCGCCGACGAACTCTCGCTCGATTTCGGCCAGCCGCTGTTCAAGCCGGGCCGGTACTCGACCGGCGATTTCTACTGCCGCGCCGGCGCCGGCGAGCCGAGACGGATCGTGGACAACACCGCAAGCGGAATCACGATCGGCTCGACCCGTCCCTGGGATGCTCCCCCGAAACCGGGACAGCCGGCTGAAATCCTGATCCGGCTTCAGCGTCCTTGCGTGGACCCCGCGCTCTGCATCGGCTGCGGAATTTGCGAACATGAATGCCCCGTCACAGGCCTGAGAGCGATCCGGGTGACGGCGGAGAACGAATCCCGAAGCATGAAAAGGACGATCACCCCATGAACATGAAGAACACTCGGCGCGATTTCCTGAAGACGGTGGCCCTCGCGGGAGCCGGCGCACTCGTTGGCGGCAACCGGTCGCCGGCGGAAGCAGCGGCGCCCCCGCCCGCCAAGGCGGGGCTCAAGGTGCCGACGCGGCCGTTCGGAAAAACCGGGGTCGAGGTTTCGATCCTCGGCATGGGCACGATGTACGACATCATCAACAACCAGATCAACCTGCGGAAATCGATTGAGCGCGGCGTCACGTACTGGGACACGGCGGATTGTTACGAGGGTGGCCGATCGGAAAAGGGCATCGGGAAGTTCTTCACCAGCCACCCCGAGGCCCGCAAGGAAATCTTCCTCGTGACGAAATCCGACGCGCGCGATCCCGCGGGAATGGACGAACTTCTCGCGCGCTCGCTGGAGCGCATGCAGACCGACACCATCGACCTCTACTTCGTCCACGGCATCAGCAACATCAACGAGATGGACGACAACGTGAAGGCATGGGCGAACCGGAAGAAGAAGGACGGCCAAATCCGGTTCATCGGGTTCAGCACGCACAAGAACATGGAATCCTGCCTGATGGGGGCATCGAAGCTCGGCTGGATCGACGGGATCATGTTTTCCTACAACTTCCGCCTGATGAACAAGGACGGCATGAAAGCAGCGGTGGACGCGTGCACCTCGGCGGGCATCGGGCTGACGGCCATGAAGACCCAGGGCGGCGGATCGCTGCGCATCGAGAGCGAAAGTGAAGTGAACATGGCCGCCGCGTTCCTCGACAAGGGCTTCTCCGACGCGCAGGCCAAATTGAAGGCGGTCTGGGAAGACACACGCATCGCGTGTATCTGCTCGCAGATGCCGACCGTCAGCATCCTGATGGCGAACATCGCCGCGTCGCTCGATAAAACCAGCCTGGACGCACACGACTGGAAGGCGCTGGAACAGTTTGCCGAGGAGACCCGCTGCGGCTATTGCGCGGGTTGTTCGGAGATCTGCGCGGCCGCCGCCGGCGGCGCGCCGATCAGCGATGTCATGCGGCACCTGATGTACTACAACAGTTACGGCGACCGGGACCTGGCCCGCGCGCAATTCGCCGGTCTGCCGGCGGACTTCAAATCGCGGATGGCGGCGCTCGACTACGCGGCAGCCGAACGCGCCTGCCCGCACGGCCTGCCGATCGCCCGGCTGATGAAGGAAGCAGGCGAACTGCTGGCGTGATTTGCAGACGCGATTTCAACTTGCCCGCCGAAGGCGGGAATCGCGTCTACTTGGGCAGAAAGACTCATACCGCATGAGGAATTGACTTGCCTCAAGAGCGGGCCGGTTGACAAGACGCCGGGTATCGACGATGTTGTGAGCGCGTAGGGTCCGAGAACCAACAACGAAGGGAGCAGGCCATGGATACGGAGACTGCAGCGGCAGCGGGTGTTGGCGGCGGAGTCATGTTGTTCTGGCTGGTAATCCTTGTCTTGTCGATCGTCGCGTGCTGGAAGGTCTTCACGAAGGCGGGGAAACCCGGATGGGCATCCATCATTCCCTTCTACAACATCTACGTTCTGCTGACGATTGTCGGCAAGCCGGGATGGTGGCTTCTCCTGTTCTTCATCCCGCTGGTGAACCTGGTCATCGGTATCATCGTCGCGATCGAACTGGCGAAGTGCTTCGGCAAGGGCGGCGGATTCGCGGTTGGACTGATTCTCCTTCCGTTCATCTTCATGCTGATCCTTGCGTTCGGGAGCGCGAAGTACGTGCCGCCGGCCCCGGCGCCCGCGGCGTAGCGCGCCGGGCAAACAGCGAATAGCTTTGGCAAGGGTGTGACGGCGCCAGCCGCCACAGGTAGTTGGAAGGTCGGGCCGCCTTCCGGTGAATCTGACAAAGATTGACTGGAGGGTTCTATGTCCGCTTCCAGCGAAGCGCAACGCACCGGCGCCGGTTGCCTGACCCGATCCGTGTGGATGCTCGGGGGAAACGTGCTGCTCGCCTACCTGCTCTTCTCGGTCGTCCACAACCCCGCACGTCCGCTCACGGGAACGGCCATCGCTTACGCCGCGACCATCGCTGCGATGATCCTGGTCCGCTACCTCGACATCCGGTTCCTGAGCGGAGAGACGGCCGACGGCCAGCCGGCGACGATGAAACACTGGCGAAGCTACTCGATCATCCTGGTCGTCGTATCGCTCGCGATGTGGACCCTTGCGGCCCTCCTCTCCCGGGGCTAGACCAGCGCCTTCACGAGTTGGAGAAGATCGGTCACAACAAGATCGGGGTTGATCCCGGCAACACGCGGTTCGCCTTCGCGCAACCGAAACGAACGCCCGTCACCCGCGAACAACGCGGTCCTGCAGCCGGCCCGGTCGGCAGGCAGGATGTCATTGAGCATGTCGTTGCCCACGTAAAGAACCTCCGAGGGCTTGATCCCCTCGCTCTCCTCGAGTCGCCGCAGCGCGGTCTGCACAAGGCGTTCCGAGGGCTTGGCTTCGCGCAGCTTGTACGACCAGGCGCACAGCCCCGGGTCGAATAGCCCACCGCCCCACCCCGTTTCCGGAAATGCGCCCAGCGTGAGCGGGGTGTAGAACTGGGCGTTCGAGACCACCCCCAGTTTCCGGCCCGAGCCATGAAGGGCATTCACCGTTTCCTTCAGATGAGGCATCGGCCAGACGGGGTTGACCCGGCATTCGTACTCCACGGCGAGCGTGCAGACCGATTCCTCGCCGACCGGTCCCTGAACGGCCTTCGCCTCGAGAAGCCCCTCGATCACGCTTCGCCAGATTTCCCGAATCTCGACCTCGGGATGCTTGATTCCCTCCCGCCGCCGCGCGTCGTGCGCCTCGGCGATGTTCTGATCGAGAAGGCGAACGCCGAGTTTCCCCGATTCCCGGTCCACGCCCGAGAAACCGGCCGCAGTGAGGGCATCGAGCAAGGCATCTTCCCGGTTCGCTTTCCGCTCCGCGCCGATATCCCCCGAAGACGACACGAGCATCGTGCCGTAGATATCAAACAGGATCGCCCGAATTCCCGGGAGGAGTTTCAGGGAGGGCGGCACCGAAATCGGCAACGGATCGAGGGGGCGGCTGAGGGCCTGGATTCTCCGGACCAGTCTTGCATTCAAGTCTTGTGCCTGGGTATCCATGCCGTCACGTTCGTATGAGGAAGAACCGCTCGGGCGAGAGGAACTTGTCCAGAAGCGTCTCCGCGCGCAGTGTGCCCACGGGCTCCACAACGCGCCCCATCAGTGCCCTGTACGACTCCATCAACCGCCCGCCATACTGCGCCGCACCGTAGTTGAGCTCGACGATTCGCCGATTGGCGCCGATGGTTTCCTCCGGCGTGAGGTCCGGGGCCAGGCCGGACGGCGTGACCGCGGCGCGCAGCGCCGGCGAGCTGTGGACCCTTTGAATGACCTGCTCCTGAAGAGCCTCGTCGAGCCTGCCGAAATCCACGAGATCGCCTTCCGTCGCGGCCGCCACGGCCGATTCAACATCGCCTGCGCGCGGCGCGCGACCGTACGCGCTCATCATCTGCGCGAGCCCCGACTCGACCTTGCGCCGAAACGCGTCAAGACCGATCCATTCGACAGGAATCCTGACGCGCGAGTACAGCGACGGGAAACTCATTCCTTCGTTCTTGAAGCCCTGTGTCATTTCCGGAAGGTCGCGCCCGGCCAGCGGACGCCCGGCGAGCCACGGCTCCAGGAACGCCAGTCCGAAACCTTCCGCCACGCTGGTCGTCACGATCGCCCGTGCCGAGTTCAGCAGTTCCTGAAACGGCACCTTTCCATCCAAGCCCAGCTCGAACGAGACCGGCAGTCCGCAGGACGCGGCGAATTCCTTCCAGCGCCGATACACGACGAGGTCGGCGGGATTCGTCGGCGCGAGAGTCGCCGCGAACCGGGCGCCGGGCTCGCACGCCGCCCACAGGATAAACTCGCCCATGTTCTTCCGGCGAATCGCCCGTGTGGGATAAAGGAACAGGCCGTCCTGCGGCGGCGCGCCCCCGGCGTCCGCCAGCGCCTTCCCCGACACTGCGTTGGGCAAGAGACAGACATGCTCCGCCGGACAACCGGCTTCGCGGAGGAACCGCGCGTCGCGGTGGTTCAGGACCGCGTAGAGCACCTGCGGCGCCTGCGGATACAGACGCGCTCCCAGCCGGCCCGGGTCGCCCCGGCCGACGGCGCTCAGCAGGTCGCGGTAGTTCGCGGGACGCCCATCCTCCGGAAAATCGTGGATCTGCAGGAAGAGCCGGCTGCCGCGTTCGGCCATGAGAAACACGGCCTCGGTGAAGACGAAATTTTTTCCGAGAGAGTGGTTGTGGATATGCCAGACATCCGGCGGAGCGCCCAGGGCCTTTGCCGCCGCCTCGTCCAGCCGCTCGACAAGAAATTCCGGCGTGCACGGCGGCCGCGACGGGTCCGCATAGTTCAGACCCTCGACGACCGCGCTCTTCGCACCCGCGATATCCGGAGGCGCCTCCGCGCCGGACAGGACCGCGACGTGGACATCGCGGGATTGCAGGGATGCGACGGCCTGCTTGATGACGCTCGTCACGCCGCCGGCCCGAAGATGGTAATGGACGATGGCTATTCGCAAAGCATCCGTCATGGATGGCGCCCGAACTTTTTCTGGTAGGCGTTGATCGTGTACATGGGCGGCCGCTCGACCTCCTGAAGAGGGAACTCCAGCTGCTCGTACACATTATCCCTCGACTGGAACTGCCTCATCACACCGCTCAGCTCGGGCATATCCCGCAGGATCTGCAGCGACTCGAGTCGCGAGATGAACGTCTGCAGGATGCCAAAAGACATCCGGCCCAGCGCCTCCGTCGGCTGGTTGCGATGGACCCGCGAATCGAGGTCGGTCTGGCCGAACGCCGCCAGGCCCCAGCGCTGGTAGACGTCGATCAGGTGGGACGTCTCCACGCCGTAGCCGATCGGGAACGGGATGCTCTCGAGGACCTCGCGCCGCACGGCGTACTCGCCGGAGAGCGGTTGGATGATCGCCGTGAGTTCGGGGAAGAACAGGGAGAACAGCGGCCGGACGAGGATCTCCGTCACGCGGCCGCCGCCGGACGTCCGCACGCCCTTCGCCAGCGTGAGCGGCCGGTCGTAAAATGCCTTCACATACTTGATTTCCGGCCGGGAAATGAGCGGCCCGACCAGGCCGGCCACGAACCGCGAGTGGATGTTCTTAATGTCCGCGTCGACGTAGACGATGATGTCGCCCTTGAGCTGATAGATGGCCTTCCAGAGATTCTCCCCCTTCCCCTTTTTTTCCCCCACGTTCGGAAGAATCTCCGACGACAGGTAGACATCCGCGCCGTACGACGCGGCAACTTCCCGCGTCTTGTCCGTCGAGCCGGAATCGATCACCGCGATCTCGTCCAACAGCGGAAAACGCGTCATCAGCTCGGACTTGAAAACCACGACCTCCTTGCCGATCGTCTTCTCCTCGTTGAGCGTGGGAATGCACAGGGACACGGTCACGCCCCGCTTCTGCTTCTCCTCCACGAGCTTGCGGATATCGGAAAACTGCGAGTGATGAAAGGTGTTCTCCTTGATCCACTTGTTGATGCGGTCGGCGGTGCGCGGCGCCGTCACGGTGTCCTTCCGAAGGAACCGGCTGAACAGTCCCCGCGCCTTCATTTTCCCTCTCCCTCGTCGGCGCTCAGGACGACGGCGGCAAGCTGCGCCATGCCGGAGAAAATCGGAGCGATGGCCACGGACTCGTCGATCTCGTCCAAATCGCTCTTTCGTTCGCCCGTCGCGATTCCGAGGGTGATCGCGGGAATCTTGCGGTCAATGAATGCCGAGAGCGCCGACGTCGTCGGATAGAGCGTCGGCTCGATGCCGAGCGCGGAGATGATCGCGCGCGCGTTTTGAACCAGCGAATGGGCGATATCGATTCCGCCGGGCTCGCGCTCCGCAAAGATGTCGAGCTTCACTTTCACGCCGGACTGGGCCGCGACATCCGCGGTGATGTTCTCGATCTGCTGCCGGATCTGCTTCAGCAGTTCAGATTCCTCGCAGCGCACCTCGAACCGGAGGGTGACCTGCCGGGCGATATTGTGGTAGGTGATCCCGCCCTCGATCGAGCCCATAACGATGCTGGTCAGCGGGCGCCGCGGGAGCGGAATCTTGTTGATCCGGCTGATCACGTCGTTCATGGGTATGATCGCGCCCGTGGAACCGAACTGCGCCCACTTGTAATCCTCAGGCAGGCGGCACTCGATCTCCCCGCGGAACATTCCGAGGCACGAGTAGTTGAGTCGGCCCAACTGGACCCCCTCCAGGCACAACCCGGCGTGGATGGGCAGAGCGCTGTTCGCAAGGAAGTACCTCAATCCCTCCAGGTTGCCCCGTCCGAGGCTTCTCGCCGCGGCCATGAAGACCAGGTTGGATTTCGGGCGGACTTGAAGCTTCTCGAACAGCGTCGGCAGAGACACCATCGCGGCGAGGGCCAGGCAGTTGTCGCCGACAAACGGCCCGA
>CALMZY010000138.1 GCA_937870865.1 uncultured Lentisphaerota bacterium
ACCCTGCGGTTGGCCGACGAGATCGACGTCACCCGCGGCGACCTGGTGGCCGCGGCCTACGACGCGCCGGAGGCCTCCCCGGACCTCCGCGGGCTGGTCGGCAAGAAGGGACACTTTTTCATTAAGGTCCGCCGCATTTCCCGTTTCGAACAGCAACCCCGTACGCCGGTCATCAACCAGCTCCCGAATGGCGTCCGTGGACGAGGCCACCACGGGCGTTCCCCTGGCAAAGGCCTCGATGACCACCAGGCCGAACATTTCGGAACACTCGGACGGGAAGACCACGCACAGCGCATTGCCCATCAGCTCCAATACGCGTTCAGGCGATTGCGGTCCGAGATAGGCGACATGGGGCATGCCGGCGACGCGCTCCCTGACCCATCCGGAAAGCGGACCCTCGCCCACAATCGAAAGCGGAATCCGCCGTTGGGTCTCCCAGGCCCGCAGCAGGGTCGCCACTCCTTTTTCCGAAGACAACCGGCCGACAAAGACGGCCCCCGCACCTCCGCGTCCGGGACCGGGATCCCGCGGAACGAAGTGCGGCTTCACATGAACCCGCGCCGGAGGCAGTCCTCCTTGGATGAAACGCTCCCGCGCAAGACGGTTGGGGACGATATAGGCGTTGACCATCGATTTCCACGTGCCGCAGGCGCGATGAATCGCCAGCATGGCGGCGACCACCGCCGATGTGCCCCGGCTGCTCCGATAACAACCGTAGAGCACCGCAGGCCAGGGCAGGACGCGGCCGACACATCGGCTGCACAGTCGGCCTCGTCGAACCAGGTTTCCCTGCGGGCAAACAAGCCGGTAGTTGTGGAGCGTCTGCACCACGGGGACGCCTTCATCCCGGGCCGCGTAGTACGCGCCCGGCGAGACGAGGGGAAACGTGTTATGGAAATGAACAAGCTCGGGCTTATGAGCTTTGATCAGTTCACGGAGCTCCGCATAGACCGTCCGGTTGAAGACGGTCCTGGCCGCCAATGCCACGCGCGAAACGTCGTCGATCCGGTCGTTTGAGGCCGTGTAGCGCACGACGCGGTGTCCATGCGCTTCGAGCAACGATGCCTCGGCATCAAAGACACGATCCTCGCCGCCACCGCGAATCGCGTAGTAGTTATGAACCAGCAGAAAAACCATGATGTGATCCGCCTATGGCTCCGGGATACCGTCCCCACCCCTTACGAAGTCTTCCACCGGCAGGAAAGAGACTCGGCTTTGAACGGCTTCCGACAGGCGGGCGAATCGTTCGTATAGATTGAATAGGACACGGGCCCGCGGTGGGCATAGGCCCCGCTCAAGCCCTTTTCCAGCAGACGAAGCGCCCGCAGCAACCACGCGGTTCTCCGAACCCAACCGGGGGCGCGCGCATACAGGATATTGCCTTCGCCCGCCGCGGCGTCAGAAGACCCCATATTCGAACCTGTCATCGTGAAAGCTGAAAGAAATCGCTTCACGTGAAACGTCCTGTACCCCGCCCGCAACAGCCGCACGACAAAGTCCGCATCTCCAGCGGTCTTGTACTCCGCGTCAAGCCGTAAGCCCTCTTCGATCAGGCGCCGCCGGTAAAACAGAGTGCAGGTGGAAACGTACAGGAAGCTGGCCGCCACGTACGGCCATCGAAGCGGGTACGCCTTCCGGAAGGCCAGGGGCGATCCATCCGGGCGCACGAGGACCAGGTCGCCAAAAACAATATCCACACCGGGATGTCGGGCAAACACATCCGCAACGGCGGCCAGGGTGCCGGGAAGGTACTGCTCATCGCAGTTCAGGTGCGCCACGATATCGCCGCCGGCCATCCTGAATCCCTTGTTGATCGCGTCGTACATGCCGCGGTCCTTCTCGCTGACCCAACGGAGATTCCGCTGCCGCTTCAGCCACTCCACCGTGCCGTCCGTGGATCCGCCATCCGCAACGATGTGTTCCGCCAGGGCCTCCCCTTGGTCGGCAACCGACGCGCAACAACGCGGCAGAAAGGCGCCTCCGTTGTAACAGGGGGTAATGACGCTGACACGCATGGGAGCGAAAAGAGACTACCTGTACGGGGACGAAAATCTGCCGATGGAGTTCCTGTTGAATTTCGGGTCCGCCAGCTTCGGGGCGTCCGGCTCCGGCGGTTTTGGCGCCAGGGCCGCATCGGCCCGCGCCAACCCCTCCATAACAACCACCCAGATGAACATGTTGATGAAGGCGTTCATTCCGCCCGCGAAGAAGTAGTACACGATGATGTAGGCAAAGAACGACGCATAGAAGACGCGATGATAGTGCTGCAGCTGATGGCTGTTCCACGGCGCACGCAAACGCTTCAGCTCCAGGATCACCACCGACGCGATAAATCCAAGCGCCGCAAAAAGCCCGGGCAGACCAAGATCCATGATGGTTCCCAGCAACGCGTTGTGGTAGTTGCGCGTCGCCAGGACCGCGGCATATTCGTCCCTCGACCCCAGCATCACGTTCATCACGTCTTTGGCGGAAAAGGCGAAGCCCTTTCCGAGAAGAAGGTACTTGGGCATCTCCTTCAGCATCATCTGCCAGATTTCATAGCGCCATCCCGTTGTGCTTGCGGCATCCATCTTGGCCTCGAAGGACACGCTGATGAATGGAATCCAGGACAGGGCTCGCTGATAGGCCAACGGCAGTTTGTCTGCAAAAAGCAACAGGACGAGAAAAAGGACGCCGAGGATCATCGTGTACCGATTGAAGAGCACACGCCACACATTCCTCTCCTTCATGCTCAGGTACGCATAAAGGGTGATCAGGATCGTGTTGTGAAGCATCGCGGCGCGGTGCCCCGACAATCCCACCAGAATGGCCATGACGCCGAACAAGGCGTACACGACCAAACGGTTCTGCTTTCTATACAGCATCAGCAACGCCAGGAAGCAGACGTAAATACTGGTTACATTGGCCAGCTGGAAGCGCGCCAATCCCGTTGAAGATCGAACATCCCGGGCCACTCCCAAAGTCGAAACCACGTCGGTAGACACAAACATGAACTGCTGGTAGATGCGGCCGCCGCTCAACGCGTACAAGGCCTGCGCGGCTGCAGGAAGAATGGACAACAGGCACATCCCGTAAATCGCCAGCTTCCACTGCCGCACCGTCAGGTCGCAATACCGCGCCATGAGCAGGAACCAAATGGCCACGAACAGGTGAATGTACAGGGATCCTCCCCACGTCTCGCTGCCGAAAGCGCGAATGCCGAATCCCCTGATGCTGGCCGTAACCAGCAACACCAACCCAAGAATCAGGGCGAATCGATACGGCAAAAGAAGCGGCCGGGAATTCTTCGATATGATGTTACCGACGAAGATGATCCCGGAGAAGAGAAAGGCGAAGAGAAGGAAGGCGCTGAAGTTCCACGGAAGTCCGGGAAACGAGAGAAAACTGGTGAACAATGCCACCACGCAAACGAGCAGGAAATCCGGGCGATTGATGAGAAAGACGAGAGGCGGGACGGCCACCATCGCGTACAACAGGATCATGCTGTTGGTCGAGTATGAATAGACGGTGATCAGAAACACGCCTATGAGAAACCCGACCGTAATCATCAAGGATTGGGGAATCATGGCATCACGCTTCCAGTCGCAAACATTTTGAAATCATTGGCATAAAGAGTGAACACAAGCACGATCATTTTCCGCCGAAAGTCGCCGCGGGCCGCGGACGTCTTTCAGGGGTCACGCCGCACGCCGCTTCCCACCTGTACACGCGCGAGCACACCTTCCACCACGGCCCAAACATCATCCGTCTGAATTGCGTCAATGCACGGCGCCGGGGTCCCGGGATTCAGCGGATAAATGCATTTCCAATTGCAGCGAAAACAGTCCATGGGATGAACGGCGAAAGAAGGGCCCGGAGAAGACGTGTTGTCATCTAATTCGTAGGGGACGAAATGTCCGAAATGACCACCGCCCAGAATGCAGACGGCGGGAACATCGCGGGCGGCGGCAAGATGGATCCCGGACGTCTCGTTTCCCAGGACCATCTTTGCCGACGAAATGATACCCGCCAACTGCTTCACAGTGGTCCGGCCGGCCCAGTTCATCAGCCCCTTTTCCGCCAGGACCGCAAGCTGCTCTCCAAGAGCCCGCTCCGAAGAGGATCCGCAGATCACCCCGACCCATCCTGTGCGGTCATGAATCCGGCGCGCAATCTTCGCGAAGCGCTCCAGCGGCCACATCCGGAGCGGGCTCCCGGCTCCCGGCAGAAGCACGAAATATGGAGCAGTACCGGGAAACGCGTCAGGCACATCATCAAGGGCGGGCAGGCGAGGCAGTCCGGCGCGAAACGATGTCATTCCGAGCTCACGCACAAACCAGGCGTTTTGCCTGAGTTGTCCCGCCGGCTGAGGCAGGGCGTCCACCCGCCGCGTATAGGTCGACGATCCGACGCGCGATCGCCACGTAAAACCGTTACCCGTCGAACCGATGCGCTCGACCGCTCCGCACGTTCTGACAATGGCTTCCGCATCCGGAAAGTGCTTCTCCCGAAAATACACAGGATGAATGACGGTATGGAATCCCCTTCGCCGCACGTACTGCAACAGGCGATAGCGGTACAAAGGGCTGACGCGCAGAGACCGGACCCGAACAGGGATGACCTCGTCGAACGAGCGCACGACACCCGCGAGATCGGCCCAGATCTCGTTTGCCGCCAGGCAGATTCTCCACCCGGGATACCGCTGTCTCAGGCCCTCGGCCGCGTTCAGCCAGACGACGAAATCGCCGATTTCGTCCAGCCGTACAACCAGGAGGGTTTGCGGTTGTGTTTCAGGGCGAGGCGTCAACAGGATGAAAAGCCTGTCGAGCAGGTACAGGCCCACGTCGCGGAACAGAATGGCAAGGTTCTTGATCAACGGATATCCGCCGCATCTCCACCGGCATCTTTCAGGAGTAACGTCGAACGACGACACGCGACATCGGCCAGCCATCGGCCCGGCCCGCTCACGGCAAGCCGGAAGCTTGCCGGACAGATGTTCCGAGTGCCGATGTAATGAATCGACTTCCCGTTCGAACAGAGCTTGCGCCCCAGCCGTTCAGCCAGAGCGTGAAGAGACTGACGCGTGAAGAGCCCGATATGCTGGCCGTGCTCAAGAGCGAAATACCACCACTCCCCGGGTTTCGGCCGGCTTTCAGGTACCAGAAGTGTGCTGATGAGAAGATGATCGGTGGATGCACACAACTTTTGCAGTTCGGCCACGGGGTCAGCCAGATGCTCGACCAGCTCGAAGACGGTGATCATCTCGAAACGCGATGTGTCCGTCACGGCATCTTCAAAGCCCTGCGCAAATAGGTTCCTGGCGTATTTGTCCTGCCAGTGAAAGTCGTATCCGCGATCGCGCATCAGCCGGGTAAACAGACCGTACCCGCCGCCGTAATCCAGAAAACGCGCTCCACCGTCCACGAACCAGTTGATCACGCTGGATGCAACACGTGCGTTGAACAGGTTCCGGTTGACCAGCCCGATATCGGTTCGCGCAATCGCCTCGGAATAAGCTTCCGCGAGCCAATAGGGCTCCTCGGTCTGCACGAAGCCGCACGCGGAGCATTCGAAGTACTGCACTTCGTATTTCCGCAGAACCGTGGCTTTTCCATAGGGCGTGACATCGGCACCGCAAATCCGGCAGGCATTCTTTTTCATGTCAGCTCCCCGGTGAACAACGAGGTTTCCAGCTGCGCTTCGCTTTGCGTAACAGATTGACGGGATTCAACGGCGAACTGGGAGCTGTCCAGGCACGCCCTTGGAGAAACAACTTTCGAGCGCGTGTTTCGGGCAGAAGAGCAGGCGAACTTGCGCCTTCAATCGCCTCCTTGACCTGCCCGCTGAAGCGATCCCAGTTGAAGTGTTCGGCCAGCAATCTCCAGTTCGCCTCCTGCATGGCCTTCAATTCCGCCTCCGGCTTGTTCTGCAGTTCCTCGAGAATCCGGACCGCGCCGTCCAGATCATCGAGCGGCACATTCACAATGCCGGGATAGCCCTCATACCCGCTCTGCGGTGTGCAGACGGGAATCAGGCCCCACGCCATGCTTTCCAGTATGGTCGCGGGATTGGCGTCTGCGCGACCGACGGTTATCGCGAAGTCATGGCCCGCCAGAAGATCGCGCGTCTCCCGCTCCGCGAAGTCGCGAAACCCATATTCCCTGAGTCCGCGGATCCCTGTTCGGCCGGACCCGAACCAGCCGAACTCGGTCCCGTTCATCTGCCGCGCGATTTGTGAAAGATAACCGGGGTTCTTTGTGCGGATCGCGCTGCCGATGTAGACAAACTTCCGCTTTCCCCGGTCGTTGAAGTCCTTCTTCACGGGCGGGAAATCATCGCGATCCACCGCGAGGTCCAGATGCACCATCTTGGGGCGCCAGTGGGCAAAGAGCGACCGCTCGATTGAATCAAACCAGTAGTTGCCGGTGATGGCCAGATAGAGGTCACAATGAGGCAAACACGAATCCAGGAAAGCCACCTGGGACAGATCGCCATGATGGTAGGGACTCATGGCGATCACCCGTCCCCACCCCGGCTGCTTCATGCTCCGACGGAACACCGTGCATGGAGCGGAGTGGGGATGCCCCAACAGCACATCGCCTTTCGCCGGCCGGATCACTTCCGGTGAAGCGTAGTCATAATATCGCACCGGATAATCGCGCTCCAATCGTTTGCCCACGTTTCGACCGATGGCGTCAGGGCACGAGACCCGTTTTCCGTGGGGATAGACAAGATATATAGTTGGAGACATTACTTACGGAAAAGAGGCGCGTCGAGTAACGCGCTGCCGGAGACGCAAAGCCTCTGTCGGCTCCGCGCCCCACGCTCCTTCCACCAAGTGACGAGGGCCGAGGGCTGATGCCGGAGAATCTCGCGCACCAGCGATGTCTCGCCGTTCAATTCTCCGTAGTATCGCTGCGCCGCCAATTGCACCCATTCCGGCTGCAGGGTCCCCTCCATCTTCAGCTTGATGGCGCGTCTCAACCACAGGTGGTACAAGGTTTTTTTCCACCTTGTCCATAATCGAGACGCGTCGGAGGAGTACTGCACCGCCAGGCTCAACGCCCAAAGAGGGATCAGCCTTGCCTCTGCGCTGGCCGCCGGCACCAGGCCCTGCTCCGGGCGGTTCAGCGATTGCGCTCTCATCCGGTATCTTACCAGCGGACGGGGGTCCCAGATGAAATCGAACCCCATCGCGGCAACGAGTATCCACATCAGCCAATCCTGCGTGTAGCGCCAGTTGGGCGTGTAGAAGGGGAGAACCAGCCGGGCCACGCTGGCTCTCAACATGGCGCCCGGCCCCGTCACAAAATTATGCTGCACAAGCAGCTCGAGCGCGAGCGAACCCGGCATCTGGGCAGGAAGGTCAAACACAAGGCCCTGGTCGGACATCTCGCGCCCCTCCTCGTCGACAATGCGTGTCCCTCCATGCACCAGCCCGGCCATGGGATAACGTTCCATCTGCTCCACGCGTTTCGCGAGGAAGTCAGGTTCGTAAAGATCATCGCTGGAAAACGGGCACCAATAAGCGCCCCGCGCCTGGGTGTAGAGAAACCGAATCGCGGGATGCGCGCCCCGGTTCGGGGTCCATTGGATAAACGAGAACCGCTTGTCCTTTAGATAATCGGAAACCACGTCGCGAATCGGTTCCGACGACCCATCGTCGCCGATAATGCACTCAAAATCCTGCAGCGTCTGGGTCCGAATGGACTCCAGGGTGGCCGGCAGAAAACGGCCCAGGTTGTAGCTCGGCACAAGAATGCTTACGAGTGGACTCATGCTCGCCTCCGTTCAAATGAAAACGGTCAACCGCGCGAGGCGCCAGCAGATCAAACCGCAGGCCGAACGCCTTTGACTGTCAGGAACGCGCCGTAATCCCGAATGTATTCCGGCTCGGAGTAATACTCGGACGCCAGCACCATGCAGATCGCGCCGGAGGAAAAATTGACCAGTTCGCGCCAGATTCCGGGCGGAATGTACAGACCATAGTACGGCCGATTCAAGGTGATGACTCTTTTCTCGCGCCCGTCATCCAGCACGATCTCGAAGCTGCCAAGGACGGACACCATCAGCTGCTGAAGCCGCCGATGCGCATGGGCCGCGCGGGTCGCGCCGCCAGGAATGTCGTACAGGTAGTACACCCGGGCAATGTCAAACGGCACATGCTCCTGCCCGTAGATCGGCGTTATCCAGCCTTTTCGCTCGCCGATCTTCGGCAGGTCCATGAGCTTGCAGTCATGGACGGTGGAACGTTCTGCCTGAATGACCGGGTCAGGCATTGGCTTTTCTGAATTCTTCGTAGTCACGGATGTAATCGCCCTCGCTGTACGAACGGGACGCCACAATGAACGCCACGGAATTCGTCGAGAAGTTCTGGAGTCTGCGCCAGATCATGCTGGGCACGTACAGTCCGTAGTAGGCGCGGTTGAGCGTGACCACCTTCTGGTGGACCCCGTCATCCAGAAACACCTCGAAACTGCCCGAGAGGGCAACGACAAACTCCTCCAGTTCACGGTAGGCATGGCTGCCCCGGGACTCTCCCCCCGGAACGTCATAGATCCAGTAGCTTCTCCGGATGGCAAAGGGAACGTGCCGTGAACTTTCCATGAAGGAGAGATTGCCGCGATCATCCATGATCTTCGGCAGGTCAATGATGCGGCACTGTTCTATGCGGGAACGATTCATCGCCTGTCATGCGTCACAGTTTGTCCGCCTTCAGAGCTTCCGGGTCAACGACCTGCGGATTCAGCCGATAGAAATCGTGCGTGATCGAGCGCGCTCCGAATCCTTCCTTGAAATCGATCAGCCCCCGGTTGAGAAACCGTCCGCCATTCTCATTCGAAACGCCGAAGTCGAAAAACGGCTTGCCGGCATAGGGGGTCTCGAGCAGGCCGACAATCAGAAAATCCAGCGCGCCCGTTTCCCGCCCCGTCTCCGTGCATCCGATGTACTGGGTATGCGCGACCAACGCGCTTTCGTAGATGACCGTTCCCGCCTGCATTTCGGCGCCCGCGAACACCGCGAACAAACGGATGTTTGAGGGAAAGCGCGAATGGAGAAGGCGAATTTCCTCCAGCGTGTGCACCGGGTTCAGCTCGTGCTTTCTCCGGAGGTTGTCCGTCAGGACCTGCCAGAAGTCCTCCCAACGGTCGGACTCCTCGAAACGCAGGCCAAGGCGCTGCGCTTTCTTGACCTCCGATTTTCTCCCCTTGCGCAGTGGCAGCCTCTTGCCGGGAATGATCGCAGACGTAACGTCGCACCGGAAACGCTCGGCCCCCGCGAGGAACAACGCATACCGGTCTTCCTCGGCGGGCAGCTGATGGTAGAGGGTGGGCACCGTCTTGTAGACCAGCTCGCTGACTCCCTCGCGTTTCAGGTGATCGATCATCGCGGAAAACACTTCCAGGAATCGCGGCGTGGACATCTCCGCCCCGGTAATTAAGCCGCCGAACGTGAGCCCGCCGTGACTGTGAATCGAATTGCCGACCCGGTTGGCGGGCATGATGGCGACAAGGTCCCCGTCGCGGCACATCATCACCGAAGCGTCCTGAAATCGGTCGCTATGGTAGTCCATGTAGGACCGGTCAAACAGGAACAGGCCGTTCTTGCTGCCGGCAACAAAGCGATTCCACAAATCGGCCTTGTCACTCGTATATGAGTTCGCCGTAATCATTGCCACGCGGCTACCCGTCGTCCAACTCAGCACACCCGACCCCTTCTTTGCCCATGTCGTTCCCGTTGTAGAACATGAGAACCCTGCCGCCGTGCTCGATCAACGCGGGATAGCACAGATGCCGTGAATCCCATCCGGAATCCGACAAGCCGATGCCGATGTCCTCGTCGCGGCGCGTCCACGTCAGCCCGTCGTCAGACACGGCCATGCCGGCCAGGTAGCCCCCCTGGGTTGTTCCCCGCGTGTAAAACATCACATATCTTCCGCCGATCCGGTACACACGAGGTCGTCCGATGCGATACTCATCGCCGCGCACATCAATGCATAGTCGCCCGTTGCCGCGGAGCTCCGTTGCCGAGTCCGCCTCCAGGCAGCGAATGTTGTATCGCGGGAAAGGCTTCCCTCCCAGGATCTCCCATCCATCACCCGCCGCAAACCATACCCGCCACTTGCCGTTCTCCATCATCACCGAATGAACCGCCCGGATGAAACGCGCTCCGTCCGCGCGATCCAGCACGGGCACTTTCCCGACTCGTTCGAAGTGCTCGCCATCCGTACTGATCGCCAGCCCCGTAAACGCGAGGAACTTCACCTTCCGGACGAGTTGAAACCCAACGTAATACATGAGGATTGTTCGATCGTGCCGTATCACATCCCCCAGAATCACGCCGTTGTCATCGAAGGATCCCGGCTCGCCGATGTCGAGCACCGGGCTCTCCGAAACCCGTTTGATCTTCAGGGAATCGGCGGCATCGAGATCGACAAATCCGATGCGGCACGCTCCCTCACGGTCCCGAAAACCGGCGTAGATGCGAATCGTCTCTTCGTCAACGAGCAGGGGCGTGGGCGTCAAAGCGGTATCCTCGGCCCACGAGAACATTCCCCGGGGATTGAAAACCAGGCCCCTCTTCTTCCACTTCATCAGCTATTCCTTGATCCCGAAGTACTTCAGGCTTCCCAGGCTGGACGGTTTCGTCGCCAGGCCGGGATAGATCAGTCCGTCGCCGGTACTCTTGGTGATCAACGCGCCGGCGCCGATCAGGCAGTCCTTTCCGACCTTCACGTGGTCGGCAAAGGTGCAGTTCACCCCGAGGAAGCTGCGCTCACCGATCTCGCAGTAGCCGGAAAGCACGCAATGCGACGACACGAAGCAATGGTCATGAATGACCGTCTGATGCCCCACGTGATTGCCGCTCCAGAGAATGACGTCATTCCCGATGCTGGCCCCGTGCTGGATCACGTTGTTCTCGAAGATGAAACAGTTCTCCCCGACCTTCGCCGTGCGCCACACAAAGGCGCGGGAACTGATGTAGGTTGCGAACGAGTATTTCTTGTCCTTGGCCATTCCGTAGAGACGGGCCCGGACACGGTTGAGCTGCGTGGACGTGACCGCAACAAACACCTTTGTGGTCAGCGGATCGTACGACTTCTCAACAGTCTCAAGCGCAACCACCGGCAAGCCGAACAGCTCCGCGCGCTTGAGATACGGCGTTTCGACACTGAACCCCACCACCTCATACGGCGAGTCCACCGTGAAATACTCATACGCAATCTGCGCGAACTCGCCGTCGCCGATGATCAGAAGCCGGTCTTTCTTGTGCATGTCCGTCACGCCATCCTTCCGGCCGGGACTACGACCCCTTTCCCATCTTGATCAAGGACAGTATTTCTCCAACCGACCGACAACCCGAAAGCTTGTCGGCAGGCAATGTCACACCGTACCCGCGATCAATCAGGGCGATCACTTCCAACACGGCCATCGAATCCAGCACACCCTCCTTGAGGGAATAGGATTCGGTAACTTCCATTGGATCCTTCTGAAGGACCGTGGCCAATTCCGCAAGAAACTCGCTTGTTGTCATGATTCGCGCTCTCCAATCATGTTATTGTGATTATGGTCGCCGCCCACGACAAACCCACTCCAAACCCCACCAGCATGACACGATCACCGACCTTCACACGCCCGGACGCCTTTGCTCTTTCCAAAGCCAGCGGGATGGTGGTCGAAACTGTGTTGCCTCCATTTTCCAGGTCCAAGCAGAACTTGTTCTCGGGAATACCGAGCTTCGCTCTTAAATGATCGAGCATGAATTTGCTGGCCTGGTGAAACACGAAGTAGTCCACATCCTGCATCGTCATACCGCTCTTCGCTAGAATTTCGCGAACGGCCTCGGGTACGGCACGGAGCGTAAAATTAAATATTTCAGCTCCGTTCATGAACAGGTTCGATGCGGAGCGCCGATTCCCCCCCTCCACATCCTTCTCCACCACTGCTTCCGGAGTGATCGGTGTTCTCATCCCTCCCGCAGGAACCATCAGGTGTCGAGCGCCCTTGCCGTCCGTGCCGAAAACAAACGGTCCTATCGGTTCACAATCCACGTCGACAGCAGAAATCAAGGTCGCGGCAGCGCCATCGCCGAAGAGCGTCCGCACGCTGCGATCACGTCGGTTAACGAGCTTTGTATACGTATCCGCGGTAATCAGCAGAACGTTTCGGCACGTGGAACTGGCAACCAAGCTCTTGGCCATGGCAAGTCCATAGAGAAATCCGGAACAACCCAGGTTGATATCAAGAGCTCCGCAGGATGTCTTCAATCCCAATCGATCTTGAAGCAGGCACGCCGTTGGCGGAAGGATGTAGTCCGGCGTCTGCGTACAAAGCAGGAGGAAATCTATTTCCCCCGCCGTGCAGGCTCCGTTTTCAATCAGCTTCAGCGCCGCTTTGACTGCAAGGTCCGACGCACATTCCCCGTCGGCGGCCTGATAGCGCACGGCAATGCCCGTTTTGGCGAGAATTTTTGCAGCAGGCCATTCCGAGCCCCATTCCCCGGCCAACTGATCGTTCGTCACTGCAATTTCCGGAAGATGCGATGCAATGGCTCTGATGGCCGGTCTCTTCTGGCTCATTTACCGATCTCCTGCGTTAGTCGCGGCCACAAACGGCGGACGATATATACCAAGCTCGGAATATAGGTAAAAACAGTCTGCGCAGCAACAGCGCCCCACACAATTCCCGGCAGGCCGAACCCGCGCGTGAGTCCAATCTTCGCCACCAGCAGCGCCGCGGCCGTTAGCGACATCATCAGCACCTGGAAGCGTAGAATGTTGAGGCCGTTGAACAGCATGGCGATGGAACCGGCAAACGCATTCAGCAAGTTGCCCACCCCCATGCCCAGCAGCAGAAGGAACGGGAGCGCAATGCGGGGGCCGACCCACCAGTGAATAATCACGTCACCCCAGGTCACCAGCACAAGGCTGCTGAGGCCGCTGATCCAGATGGACAGTTTGAGCGTCTTCACGAAGGCCCGCCGAATCCACTGCAGATCACCACGCGCAAAAGCCTCTCCGTAAGCCGACCATAGGGGTGTGATGAACATCCCAAGACAGAGGGGCACGAGGCTAAACAGACGTACGGCAACGGAATACCCGGCAACCGAATCGGGGCCCAGGATTTGCGTGATGATGATGTTGTCCGACGAGACATTGAAGATGCCCAGCGCCTGCAGAATAAAGAAATAGGCGCCCGCGCTCATGATCCTGCGTCCCGACTTCCAGTTCACGCGGGACCAGGCCGGGAACAGCCAACTCCTCTGGAAGACGAACAACTGCAATGCGTTGAATACCGTCGCGATTACAGGGGCGCCTGCGAGAGCCAGCACCAGCCACGGCAACCCGGCCCGCAGATGGATGGCCGCAAGGACGGCCGCGAGGCCCAGGATACTTCCGACAGCCTGCCACAGGGAATTGACGAACCCCTCCTGGTATCCCATCTGAATCCGCTGGATGATTCCCAGGGGTATGTTCACGAAGAAGCACACGGCAAACGCGAGCACCGCGGGTCCCGTTTCGTTCACCGCTTCCCGCGATACGACGTTGAAAACTTTCGCCCACGGAATCCACGGGTAGACGGCAAAGAAGGATCCTCCCAGCAGGACGGCAAGAATTGAAAGCATGAAGAACGCGCTGGAGACACACCTCTGCGCCGTTTCGCGGTCGTCTCTTCCGCTGGCGTCCGCAATGGCATTCAGAAGACCGTTGCCGATCCCCAGGTCAGCGAACGCCAACAGGCCGATTACGGAACTGATCGTCATCCACAGACCGTAGCGCTCGACGCCAAGATAGTTCAGCGTCAGTGGAACGGTGATCAGGCCCGCGGCAATGCCGATCGCCTTTGCCGCCGCGGCGGAAACCGTGGTCAGGGCAATGCGCCGCGCCCGCTCGAGAGAGCGACCTTCTTCCGTCGTCGCATCAAATGCCTTGAAGCGCAGAAGGAGAGGCAGACGTTGAATGAAGTTTTGCACGACGGGAAACTACCGCCGAACCGTGATTTGATAGAACGCGCGATCCACCCCAGAAACCGCATCGGTGTAAATGTTCTCTGGCGGAACTGCCGGAATACTCTCCTGCAGGCTGAAGAAACCGGCGGTCAGGCTGAACGTTCGGGCGAGGTCATAGTATCGTCCGTCCGCACTGGGCCATCGCAGAATGAACTGACCCGGAACTCCCGCGTTCAACCAGCTTAACTCGAACAGGGAGGCGCCATCCACAGGATCCGTCCCGGCCAGGACTTCCTCGTAGTCGCTCTGCTGATCGAGGTCCGTGTCGCGAAGGACGGGGCTCGTGCCGATCGCCATCTCGTTGGTATCGCGCAGGCCATCCGAATCGCTGTCTGCCGCCGGATGAACAAATTCGATTGCTCCCATATCTGTCACCGGGACGCCGTTTGCGTCCCCGTCCAGCGGGCGGGCCGTGTGATGGTAATCCGTCGTGGCGCCGGCGACCGCAAATCCGCGGTCAATCAGGGGGCTCGTCGGACAGGGCGTGACCATGCCCCACGGGCTGTTGGTAAACGCGGGGTCCTGCGAAAGGCTGTGCGAATCCCAGATCGTGCCGTTCGTCCAACCCGCCAGGGTGCTCCACCACGCTACACCCGCCAGGGAGAGTCGGATGTAATCGGCAGGCCGGTAGTAGCAGTTGTAGTCACAGATGTTCCCCTGGACATACTGGTTGGAGAGCGTGGATTCCCCCATCAGCCCGGCGTCAAAGCTGCAGCGGCTGTCGAAGATGACGTTATTAACGATTTCATTCGAGATAGCGGTTGCCCATTCGCTGGTGCCCTGATTGTCGCAAATGGCACGGGGAATGCCGTACAGGTAAAGATCCACCCAGCCGCTATTCGCGATCAGCGTGTTATTGAACACACGGATCCGGTCCGTGGCGGAAAGATGAATTCCTCCGCCGTTGTTGCTCACGATCAAATTGTTGCAGATCACACCGCCTCTTGTGACCTCCATCATGACTCCGGCGCCCTGATTGTGATGGATGTAGTTGTTTCGGACCACGCGCGCATACCCGCCGGTGCAGTAGTCAAACCAGACGCCAAATCCGTAATTCCAGGCAATCTCGTTATCCTCCACCGTCCCGCCGGCCGCACCTTTCCCGTACTGGCAGGCCGCAGGAATCACTTTCATGCCCCCCGCATGGTGATACATGTTGAAGCGCCGGTAGTTGTTGCTGGAAATCGTGCAGAAGTGAATCAGGCTGTTGGTGCCGAATCCCAATCCGACCATTCCGTTGCGGCTGACATCGCAATCCCGCACCTCACTCTCGCCTCCCACGGAAAGCCCTTCTCCGTCACACCACTCCACGACGCAGTCCTTCAGAAACGCGCGCGCGCCCGCCCGGACCCCGGAGTATCCGTTGCGCGAGTGCGAGAACGTGTTGCCGTGCCCGAACCGGACATTGGTAATGGCCAGACAGGAAACCGTGTCATCCGCGTACAGCATCTGGGAACGAACAGCCACTTCGACGACATGGGCCGTCGGCGCCTGGCCGTCCGAACACCATACGTAGAGAATTCGATTGGTCATATCGTAGAAGAAAGAACCGCTGGTCATGCCTGTCAGCGTGTCTGTGGACGGCGTGTACGTGGAGGGTTCGTAATCCCGGAGAAATACATTGGGCCATCCCACTTGCCGGAGCGGCGCGCCATCTTCGAAGACCTGCTGTGCATTCAGCGGCCAGTCGGAAGCCATCCAAATGAAGTTCGTGCAATGCGCCCAATTCGTGACGGCTTCAGATCCCTTGATGTCCGGCCGAACACCCCCCATGCCTGCGATCTCGAACAGGCCGGTCGACGCCCCGCCGTGAGTCAAGCGCAGGAACTCCCGGTAACTCCCCGGCGCAATCATCAGTGAGTCTCCAGCACCCATCGCGTCCGTGGCGCGCTGAAGGGTACGGAACGCCTGCGAGGTGGATGTCCCGCTGTTCGCGTCATGACCGTTGGTCGAAACGAAGTAAACACCGCCCTGCGCCGATCCGCAGCCGAACAGGAGCACGCCTGCAACCATGTTACGGACGATATTCATACGAACCCATGTCCGGCACAGGCACGCTGTCGCCATTGCCGTCCAGAGGCCGGGTTTCACCCGCAAGATCATTCGTCGGAGCAACGGCCGACGACGCGGCATCCATGCAGGCCGAGGAAGCTTGAAGCCTGAAGTCTCCGGCCGCCATGTTCACAAACAAGGGATCCGCATTCGTATTGCCTTCACCCATAGGCAACGGCGCCGTGCACGAGAAAATGAACGATGCGCCGTTGTCCGGGGACGCGCGCACAAAGACGTTGGAACCCTGCGCGGCGGTGTTGAAATAGACGATCGAGTTCTCTATCCGCCCTCCAAAAAAAGCGTCAATCCCACCGCCCGTCTGCGCGTTGTTGCCGGCGATCGTGCAGTTGCGAATGCCCGTGTACTGTGAGCAGTGGATCCCCCCGCCCTGACCGGCTGTATTCCCAACCACCAGGCAGTTTTCGACAAACCCATGAAACATACCGGCCACACCCCCGCCCACCCTCGCCGTGTTACCCCGGATGAGACACCTCTCAATCCGTCCCCCCAGATAG
>CALMZY010000139.1 GCA_937870865.1 uncultured Lentisphaerota bacterium
CCGGAGGAATTCATCGTCGGCATGCTCTTTGTCGGCCCCTGGAACGATCACGGCTGGAGCCAGGCGCACTACGAGGCCGGCAAGTACGTCGAACAGAAAGTGCCGGGAACGAAGATGCTCTACGTGGACAAGGTGAATCCCGCCGACCGGCCGGGAACCACGCCCGCCCAGCTGGCCGAGAGCCTCGTGGCCAAGGGCGCCAAGGTCATTATCTTCAATTCCGACGACATGAAGGACGGCGCGCTGGAGTTCACCAGGGCGCACCCGGAAATCCACGTCATCCATGCCTCGGGCGACAGCGCCTGGAAGGTCGGCCGGGATTACAGGAACCTGCCCAACCTGGCCAACGTGATGGGGCGCATCGAGTACAGCAAGATGATCGCGGGGGCCGCCGCGGCGCTGGAAAGCAAGACCGGCAAGATCGGGTATCTCGGCCCGCTGATCAATGACGAGACCCGCCGCTTGGTCGCGGCCGCCTATCTCGGCGCACGATACACGTGGATCAAATACCGCGGCCGGGATCCTGAGGAACTTTCGTTCAAGGTGACGTGGATCGGGTTCTGGTTCAACATCCCCGGCGTCACGGCGGATCCGACGCAGGTCGCGGGCGACTTCTACAACAGCGACTACGATGTCGTCCTCTCCGGCCTCGATACGACCGAGGTGCTCGCGCAGGCGCAGAAGCAGAAGTCGGCGGGCAAGGAGGTCCGCGCGATCCCTTACGATTTCGTGGGCGCGTGCGCGGAGGCGCCGGCGATCTGCCTGGGCGTTCCGTATTTCAACTGGGGCCCCGAGTACGTCCGCCTGATCCGGGGGGCCATGGATGGGAAATGGACTTCCGAATTCGTCTGGAGCGGGCCCGACTGGAGCAATATCAACAACCCGGACACCAGCAGCGTCGGCTTTCAGAAAGGCAGCGGGCTGAGCGCGGAATCGGCGGCAAAGCTCGATGACTTCATCAAGGAGCTGGCCGGCGGTCTGAACCTGTGGGTGGGTCCTCTGAATTTCCAGGACGGCTCGAGCTTCCTCAAGGAAGGCGAAACAGCAAACGACCAGCAAATCTGGTATCTGCCCAAACTGCTCGAGGGCATGGAAGGCCAGAGCGTGCCGGCAAAATAGGGCGAAGCCCAATCGTCCTCGTCCTCGATCTCGTTCTCGTCCTCGGACAGCGCCCGGCGAGCACGAGTACGAGGACGACGACGAGAACGATTGGCCATGAACGTCGAGTTGCGGAACATCCAGAAGACCTTCGGTCCTGTCCGCGCGAACGACGACATCAGCCTGACCATCCCCGCCGGCACAATCTACGGAATCCTCGGCGAAAACGGCGCCGGCAAGAGCACTCTTTTGAAGATCCTCTCGGGTTATCTTCGCGCCGACAGCGGCGCGCTTCTCCTTGACGGCCGGCCCGCGGTGATCCGGTCGCCCGCGGATGGGATTCGGCACGGGATCGGGATGCTTCACCAGGATCCGCTCGATTTTCCGCCGATGGAGGCTGTCGACGATTTCATGGTGGGACGGTCGGGCAAGTTCTTCCCGGACCGCAAACGCGCCTGCGCCGAGTTGGGAAAGCTGGCCGGCGATTTCGATTTCTCTGTGGATCCGGAAGCGCGGGTGGATTCCCTGACGGTCGGAGAACGGCAGCAGCTGGAGATCGTGCGCCTTCTCGCGATCGGCGTCCGCGTTCTGATCCTCGACGAACCCACGACCGGCATCAGTGCGGGCCAGAAACAGAAGCTGTTCCAGGCCTTGCGGCAATTGTCGGGGCAGGGGATGACGATTGTTTTCGTGACACACAAGCTCCGTGATGTCGAGGAACTGTGCGGGCAGGTCGCGGTGTTCAGGCAGGGAAGGCTGATCGGCGAGACGGCGCGGCCGTTCGATGAAGGCGCGCTGGTGAGGATGATGTTCGACCGGGAATTCGAACGGCCGCACAGGTCGCGTGCCGCCCTCGGCGAGACGGTGCTGGAAGTGCGCGACTTGTCGGTCGAGGACCGGCGCTTGAGCGTCAGCGGCGCCAACCTGGAGTTGAAGCGCGGCGAGATCGTCGGCCTGGCGGGCATGGACGGCAGCGGACAGGAGTTGCTGCTGCGGGCGTGCGCCGGATTGATTCGCCCCGTCGGCGGCCGGGTGTGCGTGAGCGGCCGGAACCTGACCCGGAGGCCGTATCGCGAATTCCTGGACGCGGGCGTTGCGTATCTGCCTGCGGCGCGAATGGAGGCCGGACTTGTTCGCGGGCTCACGGTCACAGAACACTGCGTGCTCGCGGCCGGGCGGAACAACTTTTCGATCGATTGGACCGGGGCCGAACGGCAGGCGCTGAAGCGGATTTCGGATTTCGACATCCGTGCGCGGCCCTCCAGCCCGGTCGAATCCCTTTCGGGCGGGAACCAGCAGCGGGTTCTGCTCAGCCTGCTCAAAGAGGATCTTCGACTGATCCTTCTCGAACATCCGACGCGGGGCCTCGACATCGAATCGTCCATCTACATCTGGGACCAGTTGAAGAAGCGCTGTCAGAACGGGGCGGGCGTTCTCTTCATGAGCTCGGATATTGACGAGCTTCTCCAGTACAGCGATCGCGTCGTGGTGTTCTTCAGCGGCCGGATGTCGGCCCCGCTGGATGCCGCAGGCCTCCGGGCCGAAACGATCGGGCAGAGGATCGGCGGGGTGGGGTTCGAATGACCGGCTTCAAACAGAAGTTTGTGGATGCCGCCGTGCAGGCGGGCGCGTTGGCGCTCGCGGTGGCGTTTACATCGGCGTTGTTGAAGGCGGCCGGAGCGTCGCCGCTGGAGACGTACCGGCAGCTGATTTCCGGATCCGTGGATTCGTTCGCGGAATTCGCCTACGTTCTCCGCGGCTGGGTGCCGCTGATCCTGGCGACGGCGGGCGTGTTGATCACGTTCACCGCGGGACTCTGGAATATCGGTGTCGAGGGCCAGATCATGCTCGGCGCGGTTTTCACGACGTGGGCTCTTCGGCTCCTGCAGGGCGCGGACCTGCCGCCGGCCGTCGTGCTGGCCGCGGGGATCGCGGCCGGGATGATCGGCGGCGCGCTGTGGGCCGCTCTCGCCGGCGCGTTGAAGACCTATGGCGGCGTGCATGAAATCTTCGGCGGACTGGGCTTGAACTTCGTGGCGACGGCAATTTCGTTGTGGCTGATTTTCGGACCCTGGAAGCGGCCGGGCATCGGCTCCATGAGCGGCACGGAGCCGTTTCCGGAGACGCTGTGGATGACCGAACTCGCCAGCGGCCATGTCAGCCCCTGGGCCTTGGGTCTGGCGGTTGCGGGCATCGGGGTGGTTGCCCTTCTCGTGCGGAACACCGGCTTTGGTCTTCGGCTGAAGGCGGTCGGGAAAAATCCTTGTTCCTCCCACCGGCTTGGAATCCCGCCGGCGCGGTACATGATGTGGGCGTTCATCCTGTGCGGTCTGTTCGCGGGCGCGGCGGGTGCTTTACAGGTGACCAGTGTCTATCATCGGCTGATTCCGTCCATCTCCAGCGGCTACGGGTTTCTCGGGTTGCTCGTCGCGATGCTCGCCGCGTACCGCGCGTTGTGGGCGATCCCGATCGCGCTGTTCTTCGCGGCGATCAACGTCGGCAGCATTCAGCTGCCCATCATGCTTCAACTGGATTCGTCCCTCTCCGGCGTTCTGCAGGGCGCGCTGGTCCTGTTCGTGCTGATGGCGGAAGGGGCGAGGAGACGATGGATGAGGAGCTCCTAGATGTGCGGTGAGAACATGCTGATCGGTCTTGCGGGCGTCCTGGCCGCGACGGCGCCCTTGATCTTTGCCGTGGTCGGCGAAACGATCACGGAACGCGCGGGCGTGATCAATCTCTCCCTCAATGGCCTGATCCTTCTTTCGGCCATGGGCAGCTTTGCCGTCGCGGTGACGACGGACAGCCTCGTTCTCGGATTTCTTGCCGGGGCGGGGATCGGCGCGGCCGTCGCGCTGGTCGTCGCGTTCTGCAGCATCACCTTGCGGCAGTCGCAGGTTGCGGTCGGCTTCGTCCTCGCGCTGCTTTGCCGCGACCTGTCCTACTTCCTCGGCAATCCGTTCATGAACCGGCCCGGGCCGGTGGTGCCGTCATTCCGCCTGCCGCATGCGCTCTCGATCGACACAGTCACCGTGCTGAGCCTTGCGGCCATTGTGCTGGCGTGGGTGTGGTTCTTCAAAACGCGGCCGGGGCTTGTGCTCCGCGGGCTGGGGGAACAGCCGGCGGCGGCGTACGTGCGGGGCGTCCCTGTGAACCGGTTGCGGTATCTTTACACGATGTTGGGCGGGGCCGTCGTCGGTCTCGCGGGTCCGGCCTATTCGCTCAGCGTCAAAGCCGGCTGGCGGGGAACGATATCCGGTTTGGACGGCATCGGATGGATTGCGCTTGCGATCGTCATTTTCGGCGGCTGGAATCCAGTGCGGGCGGCGCTGGGCGCCTACCTGTTCGGCATTCTGCAATGGCTAGGTGTCGCGCTCCAGCCAGCGCTGCCCGGCGTTCCGTCGCAGGTCCTTCAGGTCGCGCCGTTCCCCGTCATGATCCTGACGCTCCTGTTCGTGAGCATCGGCAACGCGGAATGGGTTGCGCGCACGATTTCCCGATTACCCCTGCGCGGCCGCAGATTCTTGACGCGCGCGCTGCGTTCGCTGGAGGCGCGGCCGCCGGCCTCGCTGGGCGTGCCGTTCGAAGGATAGAACGGAGCACATCGCTAATCCGCCACGCCCTTGCGGGCGCGGCTACTCTTCCGCGTACCCGCCGGCCCAAGCCGGTGGCCATCTTTATTCACCACGCCCTTGCGGGCGCGGCTACTCTTCCGCGTACCCGCCGGCCCAAGCCGGTGGCCATCCTTATTCACCACGCCCTTGCGGGCGCGGCTACTCTTCCCGCGTACCCGCCGGCGCAAGCCGGTGGCCATCTCAATTCACCACGCCCTTGAGGGCGCGGCTACTCTGTGTCGCAGTGGCCTTTTTGCAGGAAAACGGCAGGGTGCCGTCGCCCGCCGTGCTTGCCACAACGGCGCGGAGATTCGTATAGTTCCTTCCATGATCGCTTTGGAAGGGCTTGCGGCGCTCGTGACCATTGTCGGCGGAATTGTGGCGGCCTTCTTCTGGATGAACGGCCGGATCGCGAATCTTCGCCGCGAGAATGATGAATTGCGCAATCAACTGGCCCTGCTTCAGACCGCGCCTCAGCAGCCGCCGAACGCCGACTACCTCGTGGACGAGGATCAGAATCGCCTTTGCATCCGCTGCTACAACGCATCGCAAACCCGCTGGAAGCTGCTGAAGGAAGGCGCCTCGTGGAAGTGCCCGGTGTGCGGCTCGGAAGCGCGGCACGATGCGAATTCCGGCACGCCGATCAAGTCTGCCTGAGATTTTTCCAACCCTTGGAAAATTCGAGGCCCGTTTTTCCAAACGTTGGAAAAATCACGGGTTGACCACCGGCGGGGCGCGCATGCCGACGTCCTCGATCTCGAAGAACTCTTCTTTCCGGAATCCGAAAATGCCGGCGATGATGTTGGAAGGGAAGCTTTCGACTTTCGTGTTCATGTCGCGGACGTTGGCGTTGTAGAACCGCCGCGCGGCCTGGATGCGGTCCTCCGTGTTCGACAGCTGGCTCTGCAGCTTCAGAAAGTTCTGATTGGCCTTCAGCTCGGGGTAATGCTCGACGACACCGAGCAGCTGGCGCACGGCGCCGACGAGGATGTTTTCGTCCGCCGCCTGGCTGACCGGCGTGCCGGTCGAGGCGAGCGCCTTGCTCCGCGCCTCGGTGACCGACTGCAGAACGCTGCGTTCGTGCGCCGCGTAGCCCTTGACGGTTTCGACGAGATTCGGGATCAGGTCGTAGCGGCGCTTGAGTTCAGTATCGATCGACGACCACGATTCGCGGCACTGCTGGCGGAGCTTCACCAGCGAGTTATACATGCCGATGAGTCCGAAGAGGGGAAGGAGGATGGCGGCGGCGGCAATGAGAATCAGTTCCATGTAGCTGTCCTTATATTTCCAATGGCCCATTGGCAATTGGAAATTGGTCATCAGGCCTGTCCCATTTGCTGTTTCACCACATACTCCGGCACGCGGTCGAGGATCCCCCGGACCAGTTCCTCGGCCTGTTCGAAGTCCCCGGGCTTGAACGTGGACCCGCGCCACGCGATTACCGCGTTCCCCGCGAATTGCAGGCTGAACCGGGGCGCGGCGAGCATGAATTCCATCGTGCGTTGATGGATGATGTCATAGGCCCATTTTTTGTCGGGCGATTTCACGTAGAAACTGCGGCTGAATTCGGCCGACTCGAAGTCGATGTCGTCGAACCCGAAAAATTCGCCGATCTTGTCGAAGAACCCCTCCGGCCGGACCAACAGCGCGCGAAGGGGGATGGGGCAGGACAGGATGGCTGCGGAGAAGTAGTGGTGGTGGGTTTGCCGTCCGCCCTTGCTGCTGTGGGAATGCGTCTCGTAATGGTAATCGAAGCCGACAAAGTCGCGGTCCGACCATTTCCCGTGCATGATGTTGTAGGCATAGCGGTTGCTTCCGGCTTTGAGACAGTCAAACGCCGGGAACTGAACGTCCATGGAGTTGTCTTTGGCCGGCGAGAACGCGAGCCCGTGCGCGGCGGCCCATTCGGCAAGCTCCTTGCGGCGCCGGGCCGCGAGGTGCCAGCTGAAGATCACGCCCAGGATGACAAGGGCGACGAATCCGGCAATGAGCATCACGTTCATGGGCGAACCGCTTTCTTTAAAGCGTAGTGTATTTTCCTCTCGCGCGCCGAACTTTTTTGCACTAACTTGTCGCTGTGTTCAACTCAGGAAGGGCGTCTTTTATGAAACCAAGACATGACGCGGCCATCTTCTTGTGTATCCTCTGCGCCTTGCTTTGCCTTCCGCCCGGCGCCGGTGCGGCGACCCGCTACGTCAATTTGAACAGCACAAATCCCGTGCAGCCGTTTACCAGCTGGACCACGGCTGCCCGGACGATTCAGGCGGCCTGTGACATTTCCGCCGACGGCGACCTGGTCCTGGTGACGAACGGGTACTACCAGACCGGCGGCACGACCAACTTCCCCGAGTACTCGAGCCTGACCAACCGTCTGTCGATCACGAACGCGATCACCGTTCAAAGCGTGAACGGCCCGAATGTCACGTTCATCCGCGGAGACGGGCCCTGGGGCGATGCCGCCATTCGCTGTGTTTTCATGGCCCCCGGCTCGACGTTGAGCGGGTTCACCATCACCAACGGCTACACGCGATTGGCGGGCGACTATTACGACGAGCGCAGTGGCGGCGGTGTCTGGTGCAGCGACGTGAGTTGCGTGCTGACGAACTGCATCATCACGGATAACGTGGCGGCGAAGGTCGGCGGCGGTGTGTTTCAGGGCACGCTGTACAATTGCACCGTAAAGCGCAACTACTCGTCCGACGCGGGCGGTGGTGTGTGGCAGGGAGTGCTGAATGCCTGCAGTGTCCGCGACAACTTCTCCTTCCTGGGCGGCGGCACCTACTACAGCACGCTCTACAACAGCACGCTCTCGAGCAACATGGCGTACCGCGGGGGCGGGGCGGAGGGCGGAGATCTCTTCCATTGTTCGGTCGTGACCAATTGGGCATTGCAGAGCGCCGGAGGGGTGTTCTACGGACGGATGGTGAATTGCATCGTTTATTACAACGAGTGCACGAACAATCCGAACTGGGAAGGCGGCTGGATCAGTTACACCTGCACGGAGCCCCTGCCCGAAGGCGAGGGGAATATCACGAACGCGCCCGCGTTTGTCTCCATCCCCGCGCACAACTTCCGCCTGACGGCCGCTTCGCCGTGCATCGACACCGGCACGAATGACGTGGCGCTGTTGGACAAGGACGGTGTCCCGCGCCCGCTCGACGGGAACGACGACGCCCTGATCATCGCGGACATGGGCGCGTATGAGTTCGTGAATCCGTACGGGGATACCGACGGCGACGGCATGCTCGACGGATACGAGATCGATTACCGGCTGGACCCGAACGATCCGGCCGACGCGGCTCTTGACCCCGACGGGGATTGGACCCGCAGCGGCGATGAGTTCATCGCCGGCACGGATCCGAACAATCCCGCTTCCTGCTTCCGGTTGACGCGCGTGGGGCAACAGGCCACAAACGAACTGGTGACCTGGAGCAGTGCCACGGGCCGCGTCTACGTTCTTCAACGCAGCGTCAACCTGGCGGCCGGCACGTGGACGAACGTTGCGATCGGCCTGCGCTCGTGGCCGCCCGCGAACACGTACACGGATGCGTCGCCCATCGTGACCTTCCCGTGCTTCTACCGCGTGTGGGTGCAGCGCACCAACGCGTACTACCCGCCGTAAGCCGGCGACCGTCCCCGGTTCCGCGCATCAACGGCTGCTAGAGGTTGCAAAAACGTCCGATTCAACTACCATCGCGGACCGTTTATGCAACTGGGTGACATCAACCGCCGTTTTGTGCCGTGGCTTGGGGCCGTCATCACGGGACTCCTGCTCTTCGCCTCATTTCCTCCCTTGGAATGGGCCCTGTCTGCGTGGGTTGCCCTGGTCCCGTTGATGCTGGCCGTGCGGGACGCGCCGCCGCGCCGGGCGCTCGCGCTGGGACTCGTCGGCGGGGCCGTGTTCTGGATTCCATCGATCGGATGGCTTCGGTATGTCTCGGCGCCCGGCGCGATCGGGCTTGCGCTCTACTGCGCGCTGTACGTGATGCTCTTCGCGCTCCTCTTTTCCATGCTGTGCCGGCGGCTCGGCGTCGAGCATTGGCGGGCCCACTTCGGGCTCATGGTGCTGTGCGCCGCGGGGTGGGTGGCGCTGGAATACGCGCGCTCCGTTTTTGCCACCGGCTTTGCGTGGAATCCCCTGGGGGCGACCCAATACCGGCACATCTACCTGATCCAGGCGGCGCGGTGGGGCGGTGTGTACGCGGTATCGGCGATGATCGCGGGGGTGAACGCGGCGGTCGCCCTGACGCTCCTGCAGTACATGGATCGAAGCGGACGCTGGAAACACCCGCACCCGGAGCTGATGCTGGCGGCGCTTGTCCTGGCGGCGCTGATCCTGGACGGGAAGCACAGTCTCCAGCAGCCCGTGCCGCCGTCCCGGCCGCTGCGCGTGGCGCTGGTGCAACCGAATATTCCGCAGCCCTGGTTCTCCATGCCGGAGCAGTTCCAGACCATCCGCGACACGCTGCGGCGCTTGTCGATGAACGCCCTGATCGGCGAAAAACCGGATCTCCTCGTCTGGTCCGAAACGGCGGACCCCGAGGAACTGCGCGTCAGCCCGGAGGCCTACAACCTCGTGTGCGAACTGGTCACGAACGGAGTGCCGCTGCTGGCCGGCTCGATCGACACCGAGTGGACCGACGACGGGCCGCTCTATTACAACTGCACGTTCCTCGTCGACGCGTCCGGAAAGATCGCCGGCGGCTACGACAAGCGGCACCTGGTCATCTTCGGCGAGTATGTGCCGCTGCAGCGCATCTTCCCGTTCCTCAAGGCCGTGACGCCCATCGTGGACGGCTTCACGCCCGGCTCCACGAGCACCGTGTTCCACCTGGATCAGCCGCCGGTGGCGTTCTCGGCGCTGATCTGTTTCGAGGACACCGTGGCCGCGCTCTCGCGGGAGTCCGTCCGCAACGGCGCGCGCCTCCTGATCAACCAGACGAACGACGGATGGTTCGAGCCGTCTTTCGCGTCCAAGCAGCATATGATTCAATGTGTCTTCCGGTGCGTGGAGAACGGCGTGCCCGCGGTCCGGTGCGCGAACACCGGCGTGTCGTGCGTCATCGACCGGAGCGGACGCGTGACCGCGATGCTGACCGATGACAAGGGCTGCACGCGGGTCGCCGGCTTCAAGAAAGCGACCGTCGAGGTGCCCGGTGAACCTTGGGCCATGACCTTCTACACGCGACACGGCGACATGTTTGCGGGACTGTGCACGGGACTCTGCCTGGCCGCCCTGTTCGTCTTGCGGCCGTGGCGGTCCCGCGGCCAGAAATGAATTCCTCTCGGGATTCTTCCTGTGTAATCTAGCCGGACTGTTCAATAGAAAGGGTTTGCCATGTTCGACGATTTGAAAGAGCGGCTTCAAAGAAACCTGCAGGCTCTCGAAGAGATGCGGAGGTATCTTTGACGTCGCCAATCGCCGCAACAGCCTGGCCGAGCTGGAGGCCGAAGCCGCCTCGCCGTCTTTCTGGAACGACCAGGTCAAGGCGAAGGAAAAAATCGCCCGGACCAATGCGCTGAAGGCCCTTCTGGGTCCGTTCGATGCCCTTGCCCGGAGGATGGAGGAAACCGGCCTGCTGATCGAGCTGGCCGAGGGCGAAACCGACACCGTCCAGCAAGCCGCCGTCGTTCGTGAAATCGAGGATCATTTCAAGCAGGCCGAGATCGAGAAGGCCGATCTTCAGATGCGTGCCCTGCTGAGCGGAAGATTCGACGCGAACAACGCCTACTTGAGCCTCCACGCGGGCGCGGGCGGCACCGAGTCCTGCGATTGGAACGCGATGCTGTACCGCATGTATTGCCGCTACTGCGAGAAGCGCGGGTTCGAGTTGAGCGTCCTGGATTACCTGGCCGGCGAGGAAGCGGGCATCAAGAGCGTCACGTTCCTCGTGACGGGGCCGTACGCGTACGGATATCTGAAAGCGGAGCGCGGCGTGCACCGCCTGGTCCGGATCAGCCCCTTCGACGCCAATAAGCGGCGCCACACCTCGTTCGCCTCGCTGGATGTCGTGGCCGAAGTGGACGACGATGTCGAAATCGAGATCGACGAGAAAGACTTGCGCGTGGACACCTACCGGTCGAGCGGAGCGGGTGGCCAACACGTCAACAAGACCGATTCGGCGATCCGTCTCACGCACATCCCGACCGGCATTGTCGTTGCCTGCCAGGCCGAACGTTCCCAGCACAGCAACCGCAACCGCGCGATGAAAATGCTGCTGGCCAAGCTGAACGAGTTGGAAATGGACAAGAAGCGAAAGGAAATGGAGAAATTCTACGGGGAGAAGGGGGAGATTGCCTGGGGCCGGCAAATCCGCTCGTACGTGCTTCAGCCGTACACGATGGTGAAGGACCATCGGACCGAGGTGGAAACGGGGAACACGCAGGCGGTGCTGGACGGAGAAATCGATTTGTTTATCGAGGCCTATTTGAAACAGAATCCAAGCCCTCATGAACATTCTTGAAGAGATTGTCGCGAACAAGCGCGATGAAGTGGCCGCCTTCAAGACGGCGCGCCCGATGGGCGAACTGGAGTCGGCGGCCCGGCGGCGCGGCCGCGCGCCGGATTTCGTCGCGGCGCTTCATTCCGTGCCGATGGGCTTGATCGCCGAGGTCAAGCGCCGTTCGCCGTCGGCCGGCCCGATTCGCGAGCCGTTCGATGCGAAGACGATTGCGATGGCCTACGAGAACGCCGGCGCGCAGGCCGTCTCGGTCCTGATGGACAGGAAGTTCTTCGGCGGCGGAGAAGACGATTTTCGCGACGTGCGTTCGGCCGTCGCATTGCCGCTTCTGTACAAGGAGTTCATCGTCGATGAATGGCAGATCTGGCACGCCGCCTCCCTCGGGGCTTCCGCCGCCCTGCTGATTGCCGCGGTACTGGATGACGCACGGTTGAGGGATTTTGTGGAGCTGTGCCGCGAGGCCCGGATTGAGCCTCTCGTCGAGGTCCACGACGAGAGGGAAATGACCCGCGTGGCAGCCCTGCCGGTGCGGTGTATCGGCGTCAACAACCGCGATTTGAAGACGTTCCGGATTTCGCTCGAAACCACCATTCGGCTGAAGCCTTTGGCACCGAAAGAGTGTACAGTGGTCAGCGAGAGCGGGATTCGCTCCGCCGGCGACGTCGCCCGGCTGAAGGCGGAGGGGGTTCACGCAGTGCTGGTCGGAGAGAGTTTGTTGAGGCAGGGGGCCATTGAAAAGGCCGTCAAGGATTTGATGACGCTATGAAAAAAGTCTTCGTGAAAATCTGCGGGTTGTGCATCCCGGAAGATGTCGAGGCCGTGGCGGTGCTCAAGCCGGATGTGATGTGTTTTGTCTTCTTGCATATGTCCCGCCTCGCGGTCAAGGCGGAGGACGTCGCGGACTGGACGCGGGATTTGCCGGCCACGATCCAAAAGGTGGGAATCTTCGTGGATTCGCAACTCGCGGAGATCGCGAAGGCGATCAAGATTGCGAAGCTGGACGTGGTTCAGCTTCATGGTCACGAGCCGCCGGAGATTTGCGAACTGATGCCCGTCAAGGTCTGGAAGGCGTTCAGCGTGGAGCGGAAGCTCCCGGATCCGCCCGAGGCCTACCACGTTGACGCGTTTGTCCTGGACAGCTACAGTGCCGAAACCCCCGGCGGCACGGGCATCGTCGGGGATTGGGATCGTTCGCGGGAGTTCGTGAAGACGAGCGATACCCCGGTGGTCCTGGCCGGCGGCCTGAACGCGGAGAATGTCAGGGAGGGGATCCGGAAGGTCAAGCCGTGGGGTGTGGATGTCAGTTCCGGTGTGGAACTGCGGCCGGGAAAGAAGGACCTCGAGAAAGTTCGAGAGTTTATCAAGCAATGTCGAAAAAGGTAGTCATCAAGAACACCGACCCCGATTCGCTGGGTCATTTCGGGCCCTATGGAGGCATTTTCGTCCCCGAAACCCTGATGGAGCCGTTGCGGGAATTGTCTCGCGAGTACGAGCGCGCGGTTCGCGATCCGGCGTTCCTCCGCCGGCTGGATTACTATCTCCGGGATTATGTGGGCCGGCCGACCCCGCTCTTCTTCGCCGAGCAGATGACACGCAAGATCGGCTGCGGCCGCATTTATCTCAAGCGCGAGGACCTCTGCCACACCGGCGCGCACAAGATCAACAACAGCCTCGCGCAGGTCCTGCTGGCGGTGCGCATGGGCAAGAAGCGCGTGATCGCCGAAACGGGCGCGGGACAGCATGGGGTTGCCACGGCGACCGTGGCGGCGATGTTCGGTCTCGAGTGCGTCGTCTACATGGGCAAGGTGGACATGGAGCGGCAGGCTCTCAATGTGTTCCGGATGCGGAGCCTGGGCGCGGAGGTCGTGGCCGTCACGGCGGGCCAGCAGACCTTGAAGGAAGCCATCAGCGAGGCGATGCGGGATTGGGTGACCAACGTGCGCACGACGCATTACGTTCTCGGCACGGCCTACGGCGCGCATCCGTATCCCGTCATGGTTCGCAATTTCCAGAGCGTCATCGGACGCGAGGCGCGTAAGCAGATTCTCGAGCGCGAGGGCCGACTGCCGACGGTGCTGGTGGCGTGCGTCGGCGGCGGCAGCAATGCCATCGGCCTGTTTCACCCGTTCCTGAAGGATCGTGGCGTGAGAATGATCGGTGTCGAGGCCGGCGGGCTCGGAATCCGTTCCGGCCAGCATGCGGCGCGGTTCGCGGACGGCCGTATCGGCGTGCTCCAGGGCACTCGGACGTATGTCCTGCAGGACAGCGACGGGCAGATCCGCCTGACCCATTCCGTCAGCGCGGGCTTGGATTACGCGGCCGTCGGGCCTGAACACGCGCTCCTTCGCGACATGAAGAGGGTCGAGTACTCCCATGCCACGGACGAAGAAGCCGTGCATGCGTTCAACGCGCTCGGGCGCTGGGAGGGGATCCTTCCGGCGCTGGAGTCGGCGCATGCGGTGGCCTATGTGATCAGGAACAGGCGACGGTGGAAGAAGAGCGATGTGATCATCATCAACCTCTCGGGCCGTGGCGACAAGGATGTCCAGCAGGTGGCCGAGTGGGAAAAGAAGCATAAATGAAGCATTCGTGCTGAGTGCCTGGTTCATGGCAACGCACCAAGCACAACGCACGAAGCACCAAGCACAACGCACCAGGACCCATGAGCCTCAAAAGTATGACCGGGCACGGGCGGGGGATGGCCTCCGCGAACGGGGTGAAGGTTGAAGTCGAACTGAGTTCCGTGAATCGGAAACAGTTGGACATCTCGATTTCCCTGCCTCGCTCGCTGACCGCGCTCGAGCCGTTGGTCGTCGAAGAGATCCACAAAGTTCTTTCGCGCGGCCGTGTAACCGGGGAGGTCGTGATCCGGCTATCATCCCTGGCGCGGCAGAATGCGGTATGCGTCGACGAGGCGCTGGCGAAGGCGTACGTGGAGGAATTGCGCCGGACGGCCAGGCGGCTGAAACTGAACGACGACTTCGGCGGCAGCCTGCTCCTGAGCCTGCCGGACGTGGTCCGGTATGAGCAGCCGACCGATGCGGCGGAAAAGGCGTGGCCCATCGTGGCCAGGGCGCTGAAAGACGCGCTGAACTCGCTGGCACGGATGCGCACGCGCGAGGGAGCGACGCTTCAGAAGGATATGGAACAGCGGCTGGTGAAAATCGTCAACGCGTTGGAGCGGATCAGGAAACAGGCTCCGACCGTGGCGGAGCATTACCGGGAAAAGCTTCAGGCCCGCTTGCAGGCCGCCGGGTTTACGATGGAAGCATCGGACGAACGGATGCTTCGGGAGCTGGCTCTGTTTGCCGACCGATCGGACATCACCGAGGAAATCACCCGGTTCGACAGCCACGTCAAGCAGGCGCGCCAGCTGATGCAGTCGGCCGAGCCGGTCGGCCGGTCGCTGGATTTCCTGGCCCAGGAAATGTTCCGCGAGGTGAACACGATGGGGTCGAAGGCCAACGACAGCGCGATTATCAAGGACGTGGTGGCGCTCAAGGCCGAACTGGAACGTATCCGCGAACAGGTGCAGAACATCGAATGATCAAGCCAACCTGGAAGCCCATGATCTTTATCGTCTCCGCGCCCTCGGGCGCGGGGAAGACCACCCTTTGCGACAAGCTGCAGGCGGAGTTCAAGTCCCTGCACTACGCCATTACTGCCACGACCCGCCCGGCCCGCGAGGGAGAGATCGACGGCAAGAGCTACTACTTCATGAAGCCCGAGGAGTTCGAACGTAAGCTCAAGGAGGGCGAGTTCTTTGAGACCGCGATCGTGCACGGCTACCGTTACGGTTCGCCCAAGACCCCGGCGATCAAGGCTTTGCAGGCGGGCAAGGACGTGCTGATGAATCTCGATGTCCAGGGCGCTGCGACCATTCGTGACTGCGTCAACAAGGCGCCGCCGGGCGACCCGCTGCATCGCGAGCTGATCGATATTTTCGTCGTGCCGCCGTCGCTGGAGATTCTGAAAAACCGGCTCGTCAAGCGCGGCAAGGACACGGACGACACCATCGCGCGCCGGCTCAAGCAGGCCGAAGAGGAAATTTCGCACTGGCAGGAATACAAGTACGCTGTCGTCAACGACAGCCTTGCCGAAGCGTACGACAACATGCGCGCGATCATTCTCGCGGAACGGCACAAGATCAGGAATCGGGCGGATGACGTGAAGGAAACCTGAAACCGGAGACCTGAAACCTGAGTGGAAGACAGATCAGTACTCCGAGACTCAGGTTTCAGGTTTCAAGTTTCAGGTTTGGAGAAGAGGAACGATGAAAGCAGGTAAACGGATTGTTCTTGGTGTGACCGGCTCCATCGCGGCGTACAAGGCGGCCGAACTTGTCCGGCTCATGACGGGCAGGGGCTGGGATGTCTGGGTCATGATGACCGAGGCGGCGGCGAAGTACGTTGGACCGCTGACGTTTCTCGCGCTGACGCGTCATCCCGTGCCGGTGGGGCGCGCGGAGGCGACTCCCGCGGAGGCGTTCCAGCATCTCGATCTTTCCTCCGCCGACGCGATCGTGATTGCGCCGTGTACCGCCAACGTGATTGCCAAGATGGCCCACGGGTTGGCGGACGACATCGTGTCCGCAACGGTGCTGGCCACCACGTCGCCCGTGATCGTCGCCCCCGCGATGAATGAGAAAATGTGGCTCAACCCCGCCACGCGGGACAACGTGAAGACCTTGAAGAAGCGCGGCATCAACGTGCTCGACACCGAGAAGGGCGAACTCGCCTGCGGCGTCGTCGGGGCGGGGCGATTGTGTGGTCTGGAGAAGATTGTCAGGGCCGTGGAGAAGGTGCTTTGAGTCCAAAGTCCAAGGTCCAAAGTCTAAAGTGGAGAGAGGACGACCTTGGACGTTGGACCTTGGACTTTAGACTATGAAGCTGCTTGTCACAGCCGGTCCCACCCGCGAACCGCTCGATCCCGTTCGTTTCCTCAGCAACCGCTCGTCCGGCAAGATGGGCTACGCCGTCGCCGGCGTCGCTCGGCAACGCGGGCATGAGGTGATCCTGATCTCCGGCCCGGTGTCTATCGAGCCGCCCGATGTGAAGGTGATTCAGATCATGACCGCCGAGGAGATGCTCAACGCGGTCGAGAAGAACATCGAATGGTGCGACGCGTTGGTCATGGCCGCGGCCGTGGCGGACTGGCGTCCGGCCATGATCAGCAAGAGCAAGATCAAGAAGAAGAACGGCAGCGACTTTGCCCCGACCGTTCATCTCGAGCGAACGCCGGATATTCTGAAGCGGGTCTCCGCCCGGAAGGGCAATCGCGTGTTCGTCGGCTTTGCCGCCGAGACGGAAAACCTGGAAGAGGAAGCGAAAAGGAAACTGCTCGAGAAAGGGCTCGACCTGATCGTCGCCAACGACGTGTCCGCCACGGACGC
>CALMZY010000140.1 GCA_937870865.1 uncultured Lentisphaerota bacterium
GAGGTGCGGAACCCGGTTTCGCTGATGTAGACCGGCCCGCCCTGCATGTCGTAGTGCCAGCGCGTTTCGTAGATCAGCTTGCACAGGCTCGGCAGGTCGCGGGAGAAATCGTCGATCCCATTGTAGTGAACGGGAGACATGAACGCGATGCCGGTCGACGGGTCCGGGTTCACGTCCGGAAGGCATTCCGGATGTTCGGTCGTCGGCGTGATCAGGACACCCGGCAGTTCCGATTGCAGGAACGCGCACAGCTCCCGGAGAAAATCCTCCGCCGTCCAGAGCGCGTAGAGATACACGTCCACCCGCGCCGGGTGATTCTCCAGTTTCCGGAACCTGCCGCCGCTCACCAGCTTCGGATCGCGCAGGACGTCGTCGAACGAGCCATACGTCGTCCCCCACTTCCCGTTCAGGTTCCCGATGTCGCCGTACCGTTCTGCGAGCCATTTCGGAAAATACGCCGCCGCCTTCGCCTGGAGTTTTGGTTCGTCAAAACGGCGCGCGCCGCTCCAATCGAGGGGAAACAGCCACCGGTGGTCCATGTCGATCGCGAGCACGCTGGGGTGGCCCTTCAGAACGTCGATGTAATTTTTCCTGTAGTACTCCCTGGCCGTCCGGCGCAGTTCGGGGTCCATGTAGTCCGGGAATTCCTTCAGCTCGCCGGGCAGATCGGCGAACGACACGTAGGCCGTGCGGAAGTAGACCGCCAGCTCGTTCTCGTCGCACCACGCCAGCATCTCGGGCAGGAAGCGGTCGCCATAGAGATTCAGCGTGTTGAAACCGAGGTCCTTGATGTCCTGGCACTGGCGGATCACGCGCTCCGCCGTCAGTTCGCCCGCCAGCGGACCCCGCTCCGGCCCGTACGCCCAGACCATTCCGACAGACTTGAAGGGCCGGCCGGCGGGATCGATCAGGCACGGCCGCCCGCTGACCTCGCCGACCCCGAACTGCGTGCCCGGCTCCCAGGCCGCGGGAGCGCCGATCACTCCGACGCCCAGGAACAGGACGACAAGAAGCGCCGTTGCCCGCAGGTTGTTTCTGATCCGCATGAACCGGCCTCGAAAGGGACGTCTACACTCCGTCCAGCCGGAGGGTTTTCGCGTCGCCGCCCCTCGCCGTACTGGCCCGTTCGACAATCTCCGTCGGAAGAATCTGGTAGCCGATCGGCTGTTTGCCGTCGATCATTTCAAAGGCAAGCTGGATGGCCCGTCGCCCGATCTCCCGGGTGGGCACGCGCACCGTGCTCAGCCCGACGAACCGGGCCGACTCGATGTCATCAAAACCGATGACCGGAATTTCGCGCGGGACGTTCCGGCCCCGCCGCTTGAGTTCCTCGATCGCGCCGATGGCCATCTCGTCGTTGCCCGCGAAGACCGCGTCGAACGAAACGCCGCGTTCCAGAAGTTCGCGGATGGCGCGGATGCCGCCTTCCCTCTTGAAATTGCCTTCCACCTCGCGCTTTGCCTCGAACGGAATGCCCGCCGTCTTCAGCGCGTCCCTGAAACCGCGCGCCCGCTCTTCGGCGTCGAAGTTATCCTTGGGCCCGCGGATGTGGGCAATCTGGCGGCAGTCGTGGGCCAGGAGCAGCCGGGTGGCCTCGGCGGCTCCGCCCGCATCATCGAAAAGAATGCTCGGGATACTCTTGGATGGCGACTTGTGCGCCACGCAGATGATGGGGACGTTCCATTCGGCCATCTGGACCAACTGCGAATCGTCCACGGTCGAAGCGATGGTCACAATCGCATCCACGCGGCGATGCGTGATCAATTGTTCGACCGTGCCCGACTTCGGACGCGCGCCTCCGAGAAAGACTACGAGAAGGTGATATCCGCGCTGACCGGCCATCTCGTCCATTCCGGCCAGAATTTCAGGGAACACCCCGCCGGTGATGTCCGGGAGAGTCACCGCCAGCGTTTCCGTGCAGTTCTTCGTCAGCGAGCGGGCGATGAAGTTCGGAGCGTATTTCAGCTCCTTGATGGCCTTGAGCACCCGCTCCTTGGTCGCCTCGTTCACCAAGGGGCTGTCGTTGATGACTCTGGATACGGTGCTACGGGATACGCCGCACTGCCTGCCGACATCTTCAAGGGTCAAAGCCATGGTTACCGCCTTCTTCGTTTTTTATCTTGAAAGCGCTCACAATATATGAAATCGTGCCACTTCATGTCAAGAGACGGGATGTAAGGTCGTACACAAATTTTCACCTGGAACCCAAAAAAGGAACATGATCGTGAAGTATCGCAAACCTGCAAACGCAACCTGTCAGATCAGCGCTCATTCACTCTCCCTGAACGGGAAGGACACCTTCCTGTACTCCGGAGAGGTCCATTACTTCCGGATTCCGAGACGCTACTGGGCGAAACATCTGCAGGCGCTCGCGGACGCCGGCTGCAACGCGGTCTCCACCTATGTCCCGTGGTCATGGCACGAATTTGAAGAAGGCCGGTTCGATCTGACAGGCCGGACCCACTCCGAGCGCGATATCGTCGGTTTTGTCGAACTCGCCCGAAAGCACAACCTGTTCGTCACCGTGAAGCCGGGCCCATACGTCATGGCGGAAACGACCGACCAGGGCATTCCGGTATGGCTGACGGAGAAGTACCGGGACACGCTCGCGCTCGACGAGAACGGCCGCCCGTGGGGCTCCGCGTACATCGCGTTTGCGAGCGAGACATTCCGCCGCAAGGCCGCGAAATGGCTCCAGGTTTTCGCCGAGAAGGTCGTGGTCCCGCGCCAGACGCTTCAGCGTGGCGCGGTGATCATGATGCAGTTGTGCAACGAGATCGGCATGTTCCAGTGGCTCGGCGCGAAAGGCGACTACTCCTCTTCAAACCTGGCCGCGTGGCAAACGTACCTGAAAAAACACTATCCCGACCTCCGCTCGCTCGCGCACCTGCTCGACCGCGAACTGAGCAGCTACGCCGACGTCACGCCGCCGCACGACGTGTGCGAGACGCGGCGCGAGTTCGTTCTGTACCGGCTCTGGCACGACTTCCACCGCTGGCTGTACGCGGACTACGTGAAGTGGAACACCGCCGCCCTGCGTGCGGCGGGCGTGTCGGTTCCCTTCTTCACGAACGTCGGCGGCTGGGTGTTCGGCCGCGCGCACGAGTTTTCCCTGAACGGCACGTTCCACCGCGAATCGGCGAAGGTTGAGCCGGACGTCCTGTACGGCCTGGATCACATTCCCGAGTGCGTCTCGTCGCTGAACGCGCACGACGGCATCGTCGCCAACCAGACCGCGGCCGAACTCCAGCGGCGGCGTGGCCCGCTCTACTCCGCGGAGCTCCAGCTCGGAAGCCGCGAACACGGTGTTCAGACCTACCCGAACGAGCTGGGCCTGTTCTATCGCCACTGCATCATTCACGGGCTCACGGCGATGAACTTCTACATGTTCGCCCAGGGCCGGAACCCGAAGGGGCGCGGCTCGGATGGCCCGATGTTCTACTGGTACAACGCGGTCGATTACAAAGGCGCGCGCCTGCCGTCGTACCCGATGGTTCGCGACCTCGGCGAATGGCTGAAGTGGAACGGCGGCTTCGTGGTCAACGCCAAGCGGCCCGCCTCCCTGGCGGTCGGTTTCTATCCGCATCTGTACGAGACCGAGTTCCTCGTGCCGATCCTCGGCAAGGGCACGAAGATGAACGCCGGCAAGCTCGGTCTGAGCATGGACCCGGTGGAGTTTCGCAACCGCGCGTACTTCGACGGCGTCCTGCGAATCCTGACGCAGAAGAGCGTTCCGTTCGACCTGGCCGACCTGACCCTGCGCTCCGTGGAACAACTCCTGACCTACAAGGAACTTGTCGTTCTTTCGAACGAAATCATGGACGCGGCGACTCAGACCAAGCTGGTCGAATTCGTCCGCAATGGCGGCCGGCTGGTGATCTACCCCATGCTGCCGGTTTACGATCGCGACTTCGAGCCGTGCCACATCATGGAGAAGGCGTTCGGCTGCAAGACCAAGGGCCGCGTGGCCTCGAACCGCGTCTACATGAACGGACTCAAGGACATCCCCACCCCCTCGAACCCGTGGAAGATCGTGGAACACGGCGGCCGCGTCCTCGCGCGCGACGTGAACGGCGACATCATCGGCGCGGAGATGAAGGTGGGCAAAGGCACCGTCCGCTTCTTCGGTTTCTCCCTGAACTACACGATCGAAGAGCACCCGGACCTGTGGAGCGCGATGATGGAACTGCCGCAGATCGGGCGCAACGCGTGGGCGGACAACGACAGCATGCACGTCGAAGCCCGTTTCCAGGAAGGCGAAGGCCTGCTGTTCGTCGGCAACTTCCACCGCATGCCGATGAGCGCGCACATCCAGGCGCGGAATCCGAGAGGGACAGGCTCCATTGACCTCGGGACCGTGCGTGTCGAAGGCCTGCACGGCCTGTTTCTGCCCCTGCAGGCGGACGTGGCACCCGGGCTTGCGCTCGTATTCGCGCACGGCGAACTGCTGGATCGCAAGGCGACAAAGCGCGGTGCGACCTTTGCCCTGCGCGGGATCGAGAACGCGCCGGGCGTCTTCGCCCTGCGCAGCCGGAAGCCGATCCGTCGAATCACGGTGGACGGACAACCGGTTGCCTTCACAACCGCAGGCGGCCTTACGCGCGCGGAGTACCGGCAGAACGGTCAGAAGCAGATCATCGAAGTGGCGTAGCCAGCCCGACAGGAAGATTGCGAAGGCTGCGGAGGGTTGAGCTTCGTCCGGCCTTCGAGATCTTTGCGACATTCCCGTTCAAGATTAGAGCGGCTTGATTGACCCGCGCGGCTTGCGTACACTGCGCGCCATGACCGCCATTCAGGCCATCACCGAGCGCATGCAGAGGATCGGCATGCCGCCGCTGGCGATCGATTCCTTTCTCACCCAGTACGACAAGCTCGCGAAGGGGTTCACCGGGTTCCTGGACCGAACGATGATCCAGCCGGTGGAGTCGTTGCCGGGGGCCGAGTCGCTGGAGCAGCACACCGGCGCCGGGCAGGCGGCGCTGCGCAAGACGCTGATCATCAAGCTGAACGGCGGCCTCGGCACGAGCATGGGGCTGGATCGGACCAAATCCCTTCTCGTGGTGAAGAACGGGCTCACCTTTCTGGATGTCGTCATCGGCCAGGTCCAGCATCTTCGACGAAGTGCCGGCTCGCGGACTCCGCTGATCCTGATGAACAGCTTCAACACGGACGAGGAAACGCGGGCTGCCCTGAATTCACACGAGGAGGAGCCTCTGACCTTCGTCCAGCACCAGGTGCCGAAGATCCGGCAGGACAATCTTCAACCCGTGGATTGGCCGGCCGATCGCGCCCGCGAGTGGTGCCCGCCGGGACACGGCGATATCTACCCCGCCCTGGTCACGTCCGGCCTGCTGGCCCGCCTGCTGACGGACGGCTACGAGTACGCCTTCGTGTCCAACATCGACAACCTCGGCGCGACGGTCAGCCTTCCGATCCTTGGATATTTCGCCGCGGAAAACATCCCGTTCCTGATGGAAGTGACACCGCGCACGGAGGCGGACCGGAAGGGCGGACACCTCGCCCACCTGAAAGGCGGCGGCCTGATCCTTCGCGAGAGCGCGCAGTGTCCGGACACCGAGAAGGACGAGTTCCAGGACATCCGGAAGTACAAGTATTTCAATACAAACAACCTTTGGATCAACCTGAAGGCGCTCAAAGGTCAGCTCGACCGGCACGGCCATTTCATGGAACTGCCGCTGATCATCAATCGCAAGCCGGTGGACCCGGCCGATCCGAAATCCACGCCGGTCTTCCAGCTCGAGACGGCCATGGGCGCGGCCATTTCGATCTTCAAGGACGCCCGCGCCGTGTGCGTTCCGCGGGCCCGGTTCGCCCCGGTCAAAACGACGAACGATCTGCTGGCGCTGTGGTCGGACGCGTACACGCTCAGCGACGACATGCACGTGAACCTGCACCCGGCGAGAAAGGGAAGGCCGGTTGTCGTTCACCTGGACCCCGCGTTCTTCGGCGCCTACGACAACCTGCGCGCGCGCGTGCCGGATGGCGTGCCGTCGCTGCTGAATTGCGACGGCCTGACGGTGAAGGGCGATTTCAAGTTTGGGCGGAACGTGGCGGTGAAGGGATCGGTCGTGCTGGAAAACGCCGGCCCGCGGCAGAAGCTCATTGAGGATGGGACGATCCTAAAGTGAACGCCGAACTCTGAACTCCGAACGTTCAACGTCGAAGTGGGGCGGATTGAGCGAACTCTCTTCTCAGCCGCTTCAGCGTTCGACGTTCGACGTTCGGCGTTGGGCGTTCGACGTTCCTCCGTCCGGCTAGATCGCCCGGAGCAGGGCATCCACCTTGTTCGTACGCTCCCAGGTGAAGACGTCCAGCTGGTCGGTGCGGCCAAAATGACCATAGGACGAGGTCGGTTCGTAGATCGGGCGGAGCAGGTTGAGCTGCTGGACAATCTCGGCCGGCTTCAGGCCGAACACCTTGCGGACCGCGCGCTCGATCTTCTCCTCGGGGGCAATGCCGGTTCCGAAGGTCTGGACGAGGACGGAGACGGGCTCGGGATATCCGATCGCGTACGCCAGCTGGACTTCGCACCGGCGCGCGAGCTTCGCGGCGACGATGTTCTTGGCCACGTAGCGCGCCATGTACGCCGCGCTGCGGTCGACCTTGGACGGGTCCTTGCCGGAGAACGCGCCGCCGCCGTGCCGGCCCATGCCGCCGTAGGTGTCGACGATGATCTTCCGGCCGGTCACGCCGCAGTCGCCCTGCGGACCGCCGACCACGAAACGGCCGGTCGGGTTCACAAGGAACCGCGTCTTCTTGTCCATCATCTTCGCGGGAACTTCCTTCTTGATCAGTTCCTCGATGATTCCTTCTTTCAGCTTGTTGTAGGAGACGTCCGGCGAGTGCTGGGTCGAGATGACCACCGTGTCCACGCGGACGGGGCGGTTGTTCTCGTAGAGGACGGTGACCTGGGACTTGCCGTCGGGACGGACGAACGGGAGTTTGCCGGAGCGGCGGACCTTCGCGAGGCCGCGGGTCAGGCGGTGGGCCAGCATGATCGGCATCGGCATCAGCTCGCGCGTTTCATCGCACGCGTAGCCGAACATCATGCCCTGGTCGCCCGCGCCCTGCTCCTTGAACAGGCCTTTCCCGGCGGTGACGCCCTGGGAGATATCCGGCGACTGCTTGTCGAGGGCCACGAGCACCGCGCACGCATTGCCGTCGAACCCGAGCTCCGAGCTGTCGTAGCCGATCTTCTTCACCTTTTCGCGGACGATATCGGCGTAGTTGATCACGGCGCTGGTGGTAATTTCGCCGGCAACGACGACCATGCCCGTCTTGGCGAGCGTTTCACA
>CALMZY010000141.1 GCA_937870865.1 uncultured Lentisphaerota bacterium
TGGACGCGGCCGGAGAAAATCTTGTGCTTGCAGTGCTCCGACCACGTCTGCGCGATGCACTCGACCTCGACGTCCGTCGGCTGCTCCGGCAATCCCAGCGCCGTACGCGCCTGCTTCACCTGCGGCCGCGTGAAGTAGTCGCGGATCGCGTGCATCTCCTCGATGCTGAGAGAGAGAATTCCCTCGCGGCTGATCTTCATCAGCTCCGCGTCCGAGCCGCCCAGGTCGTACGTCCGAACATGAATGTCGGTCTTCTCGCGGATCGCCGGAACCGTTTCGTCGACCGGCGCCGCCGCCCATTCCTCGGGCGAGAAGATCCGGATCGACTGGATCAGCGCGTTCGCGAGCAGGTCGCCCGCGATGTGTTCCGCGTTAGTCCGCGTCAGGTTCGTGCCGGACAGGAAGTACTGCACCGACGTGTAGACATCTTCCTCGTGCGACAGATCGCGGTCGAGCACATCACGCACGACCTCGCGGGCGGTGCGCCCCACGTTGTCCGTCACGCCGGGCTTGAATCCAACCTCGATCAGCCAGTCAAACGGCGGCGGCGGCAGGCGGCCGACAGCGGAACGCGCGATCACCGGATCGGTGAACGCATTTTTCACCTTCCGCACTTCCTTCGGCGCGAGCGGCACGTCCACCTTGTAGATATCGCGCGTCTGGCACGAGCCGACGGGCAAGCGCAGGAACTTACGCGCCTTCGCGACCACACCGCGGGCGCGCGGGTCCCGAACGCCGCGTTTCAGAGCGATTTCAATTCGGACAGCCATAGAGACGCGCAGTATAGGGAGAGCGTGTAACAAGATCAACAGCGTACCCGGACGCCATGGAAGCGACCTACTTCCGGGCGGGCGCGCCGTCCTGTGAGGCCTGACGCAGACACCGGCCCCACGGGCAGTTGCCGTCGTGCATGATCAGCCGGATCGGCCTGTCGTAGAAGAAGTAATCCCACGTCCAGTTGATCAGGACCAGCAGGCGGTTGCGGAAGCCGATCAGGAAGACGATGTGCACGGCCAGCCACATCGCCCACGCGAACCAGCCGCGGAACTGGAGTTTGCCAAGGCTTGCGACCGCGGCGTTGCGGCCGATCGTGGCAAGAGAGCCTTTGTCCCTGTATCGAAACTCCTGCAACGGCTGCTGATGCAGCAACCGGACGATGTTCCGCGCCGCGACTTCGCCTTCCTGGATCGCCGCGGGCGCGACCATCGGCAGGGACTGGCCTTCCATGCACGCGGCATCGCCGACCGCGAACACCTCGGGATGCCCGGGAAGTTGCAGGGTTTTCTCCACCTGGATTCTCCCCATGCGATCCGTTGGCAACCCGAGCGTGGCCGCCAATTCCGCCGCGCGGACGCCCGCAGCCCACACCATCGTGTGCGAAGGAATCCGCTCGCCCCCTTTCAGCGTTACGCAGCGCCCGTCAAAGTCCGCGACGCTCGCGCCGAAGCGCACCTCGATGTACTTCTTCCAGAGCGTCTGCGCAGCGGCTTCCTGGAGCCTGCCGGGAAGCATGGACAACAATTTGTCGCCCGCCTCGAGCAGCACCACGCGCACGTCCTTGATGTTCAGGCCGGGGTAATCCTTGATGAGTACGAGCCGGATGAGTTCGGAGAACGCGCCGGCGCATTCCACGCCGGTCGGCCCGCCGCCGACGATGACGAATGTGAGGAGAGCGCGCCGGAGCTCGGGGTTCGGCTCGTGGATCGCCTGCTCGAACATGTACAGCAGGTGGTTGCGAATGCGAATCGCATCGTCGAGGTCCTTGAGCCCGAACGAGTGCTGCGCCAGCTTCGAATTGCCGAAGTAGTTGGTCTGCCCGCCGATAGCGAGGACCAGGTAGTCGTACGGGATCTCGCCGGATTCCGTCTGCAGTTTCTTCGCCGCGAGGTCCACGCCTTCAACGTTCGTTACGCGGAAATCGAAATTCCGCTGGTTCCGAAGGATCGCGCGCACTGGCTGGGCGATATCGCTCGGGCCGAGGCCGGAGGTCGCCACCTGGTAGAGAAACGGCTGGAAGAGATGGTAGTTCCGGCGATCAACCAGGGTCACGCGCACCGGCGCCTTGCGGAGGCTGTTCACCGCACGCAGACCGCCGAAACCGGCGCCGACAACAACCACATGGGGCAGTGATGTATCCATTGTTGAGCGGCAAGATACGGGGTAACGCGCCGCAAATCAATAGCCCACTCTTTACCGGTCCGACGCTGTTTAGTACGTTACCGCTGTTGTCTCACCCAAGGGAGGATGGTCATGATCAAGTGCCTGACGGGTCTTATCGTGTTTCTCTCCGCACTCATTTCCGCCCACGCCCAGGTTCCCCAGCTGATCAACTACCAGGGTCGGCTGATTGACGGAACGAACCTGGTCAACGACACCGTTGTCCTGGATTTCTATCTGTATACCAATGACTCAGGGGGCGCCCCCATCTACATCGAAACAGACGACCCTGTCGCGGTGGTGGACGGGCTGTACTCGAGCTTCCTCGGCGACAACCCCACGCTGGGCGTGCTCGCTCAAGCCCTGACCAATAACTCCGTATACGTCGAGATCAGGATCAACGGCTCCACGCTGAGCCCGCGCGAGCGGCTGGCCTCCGTCAGCTACGCGATGCTCGCCGGCGGCGTGACGAACGGCGCTATCTCAGGCTCCATGCTCGCGGACGGCGCGGTGACGGCGGCGAAGCTGGCAACCAACGCCGTGACGGGCGACAAGATTGCCGACGGCTCGATCTCGAACGCCGATCTTGCGGCGCTGTCGGTCACCGCCGACAAGATCGCGGCGAACACGATTACCTTCACGAACGTCCTCTCCAACACCTTCTGGAAGACCACCGGCAACGCCAACACAACGACCGGAACTCATTTCCTCGGCACCACCGACGACATGCCGTTCGAGATCCAAGTGAACGGCGGCCGGGTCATGCGATTCGAGAACCCCAGTGGGGCCGAATTCCCGAACGTCATCGGCGGGTACTACGAGAACCGTGCCGAGCCCGGCATCTATGGCTCAACGATCGCGGGCGGCGGCGACATCGGCGCTCCCAACGTGGCGGGAGCAGTCCAAGCGTTCGTCGGCGGCGGCTCAGGGAATGTCATTAGCAACGACGTTCACACCGCCACCTATTCGGTCATCGGCGGCGGGCGCGACAATCGGGGTGGCGGCAGTTACGCGGCCATCGGCGGCGGCCAGGAGAATAG
>CALMZY010000142.1 GCA_937870865.1 uncultured Lentisphaerota bacterium
CTCCATCAACGTCTTCGTCACGTTTTCCCTTTCCATGCTCGCCATGTGCCGGTTCTGGTGGGCCCACCGGAAGACACAGGCGCACTGGAAGCGTTCGCTGTTCCTGTTCGTCATCGGGTTCATGATGTGTTTTTCGATCCTGGCAACCGTCGTGGTTGAAAAGTTCACGGAGGGCGCGTGGGTCACGCTGACGATCACGTCGGCCGTCATCGGTTTGTGCGCGCTGATCAAGCGCCACTACCGCAACGTAAACCGGAAACTGGAAGTGCTCAGTTCCATGCTGAGCGAGTTGCCCGCCTTCGGCGCTCCGGCCGCGCCCGCCGAACTCGATCCGCAGAAGCCGGCGGCCGTCCTGCTCGTCGGCAGCTACAGCGGGCTCGGCATCCATTCCCTGCTCACGATCTTCAAGCAGTTCCCGGACTATTTTAAGCAGTTCGTCTTTGTGTCCGTCGCCGTGATCGACTCTGGGACGTTCAAGGGCCAGGAAGAGATCGAGAACTTGAAGGAAGAAACGCAAAACATGCTTGGGAAATACGTTGACCTGGCACACAGCTACGGCCTTGCGGCGACAAGCTTCATGGCCGTCGGCACGGAGCCCGTGGCCGAGGCCGATGAACTCTGTCGCGGGATCGCCGAGAAGTTTCCGCGCGCAACGTTCTTTGCCGGCAAGCTCGTGTTTCAGCGCGAGAAGTGGTACCAGCGCCTCCTGCACAACGAAACCGCGCACGCGATCCAGACCCGCCTGCAGTGGGAGGGATACCCCGTCGTCGTTCTGCCCGTGCGCGTCCGGCCGTAGTGGATGTTCCAAGGCTTGGAAACCTTTCCGACAAATTTTCCAATCCTTGGACCTTGCCCCCGGCGTCAGCAAAAGAAGCTGAAAATATTTCCACAAACTCCGGAAAACCGTCCCGCTCACGCGGAAATCGCGTCTACGAACGGGGCCAGGCGTTTCGCGCTTCGGCGAGGAACTGGCGGCACATTTCGAGGGGCGCGGTGCCGTAGTCGCGGGTCGGTTCGAGGGTGGTCGTCTCGGCGTAGTCGTTCCACGTGACGAGCTGAATGAGCGGGGCGGGCACGCGCGCGGCAGTTTCGCCGTCCCGTCCGAGCGCGAGGTAGTCGAGGTACGCCTTCCATGTCAGTTCGAGCGTGTTGCCGCGGGTTGTCTCGCGGCAGATCACGCGCGGGCGAATCCGCGGATCATCGGGGTTCGCTTTCCATGCCCACGAGACGAGTTGATCGTTAAAACCGGGCCAGACGCCGGTCATGATGTACTCCGTGTGAGTGTCTTCCGCGTTGGCATCGCGGAAGAAGCGTCTCAGAAATCCGTCGCCGGCGCTGTCGGGCTGCTTCCACACGTAGGCGTTGTCGAAATCCACGGTGTTGTCGTCCGGCCGCACCCACGCATAACAGGCGTTTTCGCCGCGGCCCCGGGCGGCGCCGCTCCAGATGAGATCGGCCCCGCCGGGCCCGAACACGGCATCGAGCGCGGCGCGCCACCGCGGCGCGTTATCCTCGTAGGGGAAGACCATGAACACGGGTTTGCCGTCGCGCCGCAGGTGGGCGTCGGTCAGGAGGTGGTCGCGGATGTACGTGAAATCCTCCTCCATGCTCACCGGCTTCTTGCCCTCGGATTCCATCTGTGCCTGGGAGTCGACGGAGAAGAAATAGAGAAACGGCCGGTCGGGGTTTTCCGCGTTCCACTTCTTCAGGCCGCGAAGCCAGTGGAGCGTGATGACGTTTTCCACGGAGTACTTGCCGTACCAGTTGACGATGAAGCCGCTGACGCCGTAATCGAGCGCCGTGCGGATCTGCCACTCGATGACGGCGGGATCGCGCGAGTCGTAGATGCCGATCGCGGGCACGTGGTGATGGGTGCGCAGGTACCCGGCGCGCGGGTCGTTCCAGTGGCGGAAATCCTCGATCAGCGGCATGCAGGCGAGCGTCGCGCGCTGGTCGGCGGGCAGGGGAAAGTCATTGCCGCGAATCGTGTACCACGGCACGAAATGGCCGAAGGCCAGCGGAAGATCCAAGGGCAGGTCGCCGCGGACAGGGGCATGAAACTTCATATTAATCGCTCCTTAACCCAATAGACTAGACACATGTTACAGTTTATCAATTGCAAAAACCGGGAGGTTGTGTTTAATAACGGAATGAACTGTGTCAGGACGTTGGCTGTCGCATTTCTTCTCGCGGGCTTTTTCGCGCCCATGAAGGTGTTTTCCGAGCCGCCGCTGGTCCTTTGCCACTACATGCCGTGGTTCCGCGCGGAGAAAACCGCGACAGGCGCAACGTGGGAGCACTGGCAGTGGTACGGCAAGGGCAAGAAACACGATCCGGACACGATTCTGCCGAACGGCCGCCACGACATTGCGTCCATCTACTATCCGGTCATCGGGCCGTACGACCAGCTGGACCGCGCGGTTCTCGAGTACCACGTCCTGTCCGCGCTGGCCTCCGGCATCGACGGGTTCGTGGCGGACTGGTACGGGCCCGGAACGCGGTCCGACCGCGTGTTCGCCGAACTCCTCACTTCCGCCGAACGGTACGGCATGAAGGTGGCGATTTGTCTCGAGGAAAAATCTTTTTTCCCGGGTTACTCGCAGGCGAGGACGCGGGCCGAGGTGATGGACGTCATGCAGGCGCAGATCCGGCACGTTCTCGACACCTATGCCCCGTCCGATGCATACCTGCGCCGCGAGGGCCAGCCGGTCCTGTTCATCTTCAACGGCTACGGCGACAGCGCCGTCGGCCCCATGAACCTGTCCCCGGAGGAAATGGCGGATGTTCTCGGCCGGTTTACCGACGAGACGGTCCTCCTGGTCCGCGGCTATTTTTCCCAGGCCTACACCTCCGCCGCACGCGGCAGCTACCTCTGGTGTGACGATGCGAAAACCCGGGCGAAATTCTACGGCGAGGCCATGCCCGCGCGCGAGAAGGGCGAGCTCGATTTCGTCGTCGGCGTGGCCAGTCCCGGTTTTGACGACAGCGGCGTGAACGGGTGGGGTAACGGCCCGCGCATCACCTCCCGGCGCGGCACGAAGGAGTACGAGGAGAACTGGGCGGAGGTGCTGGCGCACCGGCCGGACGCCGTTCAAATTGCCACGTGGAACGATTTCGAGGAAGGCACGACGATCGAGCCGGCGGAGGAGTATGGCTTCGATTTCCTGACCCTCACCGAGAAATTCGCGGCGCAGTACTGCGGCGTGCGGGCGAACCTCGGCGACCAGGACTGGCCGCTGAGGCTGTACCGCCTGCGCCTGCTGGTCCGCGGCATCGGCGACGAGGACGTGCGCGCCGACTGGAACGGGCGGCTGGACCGTTACGCGTTCCTGTTCAGCGAGGGACGGCGCTTTGCGATGGGTTGGTGGCTCAAGAGGCTGGAAGCCGGGGCGCGAACTGCGGCGGAGAAAGACGCAGAATCAGAGAAAGCAACCGAGGAAGGAAAACCATGAACAAGAAAATCTCGATCATCCTGGCCGCCGTTCTTTTCGCGGGAGCTTTTGCAGCGACGGCCGCCGAGCTGTTGCTGTTCAGCGCGGCGGATGCCGGCGCCGACGTGTGGAGCTGGGGCCATGCGCAGATCAAGCAGCAGGAGGGCAGCCTGCTGGTTCAGGAGAAGAACCCGGACGGCATGTACGGGGACGTGTACACGTCGGACCGCTGTTCCTACATGTCGGACGGCCTGCTGGAGCTCGATGTGCTCCGCGTGATTTCCGGGAAGTTCACGCTGCAGGTTCTCGCCTTCCACGGCGAGTCGCTCATTCAGACGATCGATGTCATCAAGAATTCCGTGCAGGCGGGGAAACAAACGGTTCATCTTGGAACGATCGGCCTGCCGCCGGAGACGGACAGCATCCTGTTCAAGGTATGGGTGGCCGATGCGGAAGGCGCGGCGATTGAACTGAAGGACCTTCGTTACACGGTGCCGTTTGCGACAGAGCGGGTGCTCCTCGACCGGAAGATCGACACGTCGACGCCCTGCTCAGCGGAAAAAGCGTCGTGGAACGCCGGGGCCACGGGCGGCGGAACGCTGACGCTCAATCCCTCAGAGACGTATGGCGCGGTCCTTTTCACCGAACCGATCAAGAAGAACTACCAGGGCAACCTGATGGTGTACGCGACCTCCGTGAAGGGCGGCGTGCTGACGGTCCAACTTTGCGCGCTCGACGTGAACGGCGCCTTCCTGGGCTCCGTGGATGTCATCAAGCGCGCGCCCGGCGGCTGGCACAAGGCGGCGCTCGGCGAGGTGCAGTGGCCTGCGGAGACCGACTCCTTCCAGGTCAAGATATGGCTCGAGGGGGGTGAGGCTGCGTCCGCCACGATCAATCAATTCGTGATTCTGAATTGATGGTTCATCCGCGGTCGCGGTTCGATACACGAAGCCCATGACGTGCCGTCTTGATTTACGAGAGATGTTCCCTTTGAAGTTCGCATCCATTCCCAGTTATTCGCGCGTTGTGGGTTTGTTGCTCGCGGCTTGCGCCTTGTCGGGTTGCGGCACGAGGCAGGAGCCGGCGGGCGAGCTTCCAATGCCGGCGATCGACATTCTCGCGCCTGTCGTCTCCAACCGCGCCGCTCAGCTCGGCGTACAGATGCTCAAGGCGGAATTCCCGGAGGCGCGTTGGATCGGTTTGCGGAATATCGGCGAAGAGCTGGCCGCGTGCCTGGACAGCCGCCGCGTATTGATCGTTCCGGTGGTTGAATTCCTGCCTCTGGATTGGGCCGCGCCCCTGCAGGCTTTCCTCGATCGCGGCGGCGCGGCCGTGTTCATCGGCTGCGATCCCTTCAAGGCGCGGGTGCGGCTGGTGGAGGGCAAGGCTCAGGACCAGGCTGAACTTCACGATCTGCTGAGGCAGTCCGCTCGCGATGTGCCGGAGTTCTCGAGCATGCGGAACTGGCATCACGCAACCGGCAGCGGCACTCCTTCGGGCGAAGTACGGGCGGCGGAGAGCAACGCCCTGCCGTGGCCGGGTGTGCTGGTGGAGGCGAAGGACTTCGAGAAGTGGGACGTGATGCTCCGGGATGAAATCCAAAAAGGAACGATTCGCCCGGATGAAAACAGCCTCGTCTTCCACGCGCGCGGCAGCGCCGGAACGTCGCGACTGGCGATTGAATGCACGGAGCAGGATGGTTCGTGCTGGATGGCCTCGGTTGCCGTAACGGAACAATGGCAGCCGTTCGTCGTTCATGAAGCCGCGTTCCGCTATTTCTAT
>CALMZY010000143.1 GCA_937870865.1 uncultured Lentisphaerota bacterium
CCGCAGTCCGCCCAGCCGCCGCAGGACCTCCTGATCGACAACGTCAGCGTGGACTACCCCATCCTCCTGCGCACGCAGAACTTCAACGCGTGGCCGGAGGAACCCAACTACGGGAAATACATGCAGTACGGGTGGGAAGTGAACGACGCGATCATCGACGACACCGACACCTACGATGTCCAAAGCGCGCGCATGAGCAGCTCCTCCAGCGGCCAGTACATTCGGAGCTGTCCCATCCCCGAAGGCATCGGCACGCTCAGTTTCGTCTATGCGCGTCTGACCACCAGCGGCACAGCCAATGTGTATTACCAGATCCAGCTTTCCTCGAACGGCGTCACCTGGGTGTCGGACGACACGATTAACATCACGTCCACCAACTGGACGACGTATCAGAAGTACTTCTACGACACGACCAACCACTACGTGCGCCTGTTCCACATCTCCGGCGGCGTGCGCGTTGGGTTCGACGAAATCTCGATCGGCGAGCTGAGCCCGCGGGCCGACGTCATCCTGAACAGCTCCCACAAGCCCGTGCCCCCGACCGCGGGCGACCCCGTGTATCTCCAGTGCAGCGTGATCCCGAGATACGGCGCGTCCGTCCTCTCCGTCACCAGCTATTACCGCATCGGCACTTCCGGCGCATTCACGGCGCTGTCCATGGCCATCACCGACCGCGTGAACTACGTGACCACGACGCCCGTCCCGGGGCAGCCGGCCGGCACGATGGTCCAGTACTACCAGCGGTGCGACTTCACCGGGCCCGGCAGCGAGACCACGTCCCCGCGATACAGCCCTGCCGGCGGCGCCGCCTCCCCCTACACGTATTATGTCCCGCGCCAGCCCCCCGGCAGCGTGTGGATCAATGAGATTAATTACATCAACGATTGGTTCTGGGGAGCGGAATATGACACAGCGGAATTCGTTGAAATTGCCGGTCCGGCCGGCTGGGACTTGAGCGGTTGGACGATTGAGTTCTACTATAACAGCATCACAACCATCACCGGCGAGTACTTCACCGCGTACGCAACGTATGTCATTCCGTTGGGAACAACTCTCGGCAATGAATCAAGTGGCTATGGTTTCTTCGTTCTTGGAGACGTTGGACTGGCAGGAACGGACATGACCTTCACTCACACGAATTCGTTCGACGGAACACAGATCTCCGACGGCGTCGGCGTGGGGCCAAGCGGCGTGCGGCTCTACAATGAAGGGGGCGGACTGGAAAACAGCGTATGCTATGAAGGCCCCCTGAACGGTTTCGACCAGACACCGGTGGTGGACAACGGGTGGGATACACTCGATCCAATCAGCATCCAGTTGTCAGGCACGGGATCGTACTACTCAGGCTTCGGTTGGACAACGAATGACTACACACCCGGCACGGTGAACGTGGGGCAGACGCTGGAAGGCGGCAGTTCGGATGTCCTGCCGCTCGCCGATATCGAGGCGTACTCGTGGGCTCCCAACCTGCTCTCGCTGACGATCCCGGCGACGAACGGATGGACGCCGGAAGTGCGCTACGCAACGAGTTTGCTGCCCGAGCCGCCGGTCTGGACATTGATCTCGCCGCGCACGGTCACGACCACCGCCGGCATCTGGACCATCCAGTTCAACTACCCCGCCGGCTCGAACAACTGCGTCTTCCGCATCGAAGCGTGGAAGTAAGCATGCCGTCCTCGATGGTTGGCCACAAAAAGGCGCAAAAAGCACAGGACGGATATTCCCCAGACAGAAGGGCCCCAAGGTGGCAGGCGGCAATCAGAAACGCCTGAAACCTGAACCTTGCGACCCTTGCGCATCTTTGCGGCCAATTCGCCGCCCCTAAAGCCGTTGGCCGCAAAGATGCGCATAAGACACAGGAGGGAATCGGCTGGACAGATGGTCAACCCTCCTCTCCTCCTGTTGGACTGCTTGATAAAAAGACATGGTTGGGGCATTATTGGTGTTGAGGTGACTCATGAAGCATGGATTTAACGTTATAATTGAGCAGGATTCAGAAGGCTATTTCGTGGCAACGGTACCTGAACTGCGCGGATGTCACACTCAGGCGAAATCGTTGGACAGTCTTATTAAGAGAGTTCGAGAAGCTATTGAACTCTGCATGGAAGTCGAAGGCGAACGTGGCAAATCAACTCATTTTGTGGGCGTACAAAGGGTTGAGGTCTGAGAATGCCAAAAGCACCTCGTTTGCGGGGTCGTGAGCTTATCGCTGCTCTTCTGAACACAGGATTCAGGGTTGTTCGGATCAAGGGCAGTCATCATTTTCTCCAGCACTCCGACGGTCGTTGTACTGTTGTCCCCGTTCATTCAGGCGAAATCATCGGCCCAGGTCTTCTTAACAAGATACTCAAAGATGTTGAGATCGAAGTTGAAGATCTGCTGAATCATCTCAGATAACGCAGTCCAACCACGAATCGAGACTAATACTCCTTCCGGAATCCGTGTGCATCTGTGTGAATCGGTGGTTAACTGAATCCCTTGCGCCTCTTTGCGGCCAATTCGCCGCCCCTACTCATCCAGATACTTAAACAACTTCACGAACATCTCGTGCCGGCCGCTGGGACCGGGGAATGGGTCGCGCCAGACCAGGGCGACCGCGCGTTTCTCGCCGACGACGACATCGATATCCTCACCGTCAAACCGGCCCATATCGCCGTGATCGTTGATGGACTGAGCAACGACCACGATGGTGAACAACTGCTGGTTCGGATTGAAAAGCTGGTAGGAACTCCGGATGATGGATTCCTTCTTCGTGTTGTTCATGTTGTAGGGCGGACTCGCGTAGAGCGGACCCGAGAGCGTCCCGCCGGACCTGAAGGCCTCCGTGGTCACCCACCCCGCCGCGCTCTCGTACGTGCTCGTTCCGTCCGC
>CALMZY010000144.1 GCA_937870865.1 uncultured Lentisphaerota bacterium
TTTCGTGGCGGACGCGCGGGTGACGGATACGGATTACGTGTTCAACGCGATCAGCGATTTCGACGGCGACGGATCGCCGGACCGCGAGGAGTACTTCGTCGGCACCGATCCGTTCACGGAAGACGTGTTCGAGATGATCATGCTGGGCGGCGGCTGGCTCAAGTTCTACCGCGGCGACGGCAATTCGAAGAACTGTACGTACGTCCTGCAGCGCGCGACGAACATGAACGCGCAGGGCAACGGCTGGATCTGGCAGGATGTCCAGACCACCACGACTGCGAGCGACCAGTTGGTCGTTCCAAATCCCAACGAGGCGAACGCCGTTGTTCGCATGCGGGCATCCGTTCCGCCGGTTGACCAGGAGCCCGACCGCGTGAGCGTCGGCGCCCTGCCGGCGGGCGGCGCCTTCAGCGGGACGAATGTCAGCGTGACCTTGAGCGTGCAGGGGGTGAACGTCAATTCCTCCACCTACACGCTGCAGGGCGGCTCCGCGGTGTCCTACGCCCACGGCGACATCATCGTGTTCGGAAGCGACATGACGAACGGTCAGACGCGCACGCTGACGCTCGACGGCGACACGTACTACGGGATCAGCACCCAGAAGGTTTATACCTTCACGAAGACGGCCGCGGGCCTGCCGGTTGCCTGGACGGGGAACGTCTCGAACAACCCCGCCGCAGGTTCGTGGGACGCGGGGGAGAGCCTCACGGTCAGCTTCGAAACGACGCCTATCGGTGCGGCGTCGGGCGCGGGCATCGTGTACAACACGGGTGGTTCGAGCTGGCCCGCCGCGGCGATGACGAAGGGCGCGTCGAACGCGAGCAACGACACGTGGTCGGTCAACCTGGGCACGTTCGCCGCGGGCACGGCGCTTCGCTACGCGCTCGTGGCCTACGACAGCACGGGCAGCAACACCTGGAACAACAACGGCGGCGCGAACTACAGCATCACCGTGAACGGCGGCGGCAACACCAACGGCAACGGCAAGTTCACGCCATACGCGACGAACCCGACGAAGGGGCTCTACCGCGCCGGCGGGATCACCGTCGACGGCGCCAACACCGGCGGCGAGTGGACGAGCAACATGCTCATCGCTATCGACATGGTCAACGACGACCCGCGCAGTCTCGGCTCCAACTGGACGATGCACGAGGGTCCGGCCGACATCACGCACCTCTGGGCGTGCTGGGACGACACGACGCTCTACCTGGCGTGGCAGTTCGTGGACGTCACCGACAAGCTCGATCCGGCGAACGCGGGCTCCGCGCTCAGCGGGCGGATTTCCACGAGCCAGGGCATCCTGCAGTTCATTTCCATCGACACGATTGCCGGCGGTGTCGCGAGCAATATGTGGGGGAAGATCGACTCGATGAACGGCTCCGATCGTCCGGACTACCAGATCGGTATGCGCTCGGACCGGTACTCGTCCTATATCACCCACGCGACCACCGGGTCGTGCCCGGTGGACGACGGCGGGATCAACTACTTCACGACCGCGGCCAAGGGGATCGCCATCGCGCGCGCGGCGGGCTGTGCCTCGCCGACGCTCCTGGGCCCGTACGCGGACATCGACAACTATCTGTCGAACACCAACAGCTCGCTGACCGAATACATCTCGTCAGGCCACGACACGTCGCGGGACAGCTTCTACGAGATGTCGATTCCGCTGGCGTCCATCGGTCTGAGCCGGGCGACGCTTGAGGCGAGCGGCATCGGCATCTTCATCAACGCGGGCTCCACCTCGTCGATCGATTGCATCCCCAATGACGGCGCGACGCTGAACACGCCGGGCGTCACGGGCAGCAACTCGTCGTTCGAATGGGAGGATGGCGATCAGTTCACGGTCCCGTACGCGCGCGTGGCGCAGTAGTCGGGGCGAATCACGTTCACGGGCCCGCGGGCAGCGGCTTCAGC
>CALMZY010000145.1 GCA_937870865.1 uncultured Lentisphaerota bacterium
GATAGAAAGGCGCCGCACGCCAGTACGAGAAGCGCGACCGTCACGGGAAGGGTCCACGTCCCAACCGCGAGCATCCATTGCGTCAGAGCGGGCAGTTTCACATTGAATTGGGCGAGCTGTTCGCTCCAGCGCGGGATCATGACACCCATCATGACCACGGCGATCACAAGGGCCAGGGTGACGACGATCGCGGGATAGATCAACGCCGTCTGGATGCGGTCCTTGATCTTTTGCTGTTCCTCGAGGAACCGCGCAAGCCGGTCGAGCGCGACCTCGAGCGCACCGGAGCGTTCGCCGACTTCGATCACGGCCCGCTCGAACGGAGAGAACGCGCTGGTGCTGTGCGCCACCGCGTCGGCCAGCGATGTCCCCTCCCGGATCCGATCCCGGATTCCTGCCAAATGAGTACGGTTGGCTCCCAGTTCAGGCGCGGCAATCAGGACTTCCAACGCATTCGCCAGCGGAAGCCCGGCGCGAAGAAGCGCACCGAGTTCCCGGTAGAGCATGGTCCGTGCATCCAGGTCGAGTTGTTCGCGCCAGGGCCGAAACGCCGGCGAGACCTTCCCGCCCGCCGCGGCAACCCGTTCCGCGAAGATGGACCGGGCCGCGAGCTTTTCCCGCGCCTCCTTCACATCCAGGGCCTCGACGAGACCCCGGCACGAGCGCCCCGCGGAGTCATAGCCTTTGTATTCGAAGGTTTTCATTTCGATTGCGGGGAAGTGCGCTACGACGGCGTGCCGTCGGCCGTCTGGGACCCGACAACGCGGAGAGCCTCCGAAACGGTTGTGACTCCCGCCAGCACTTTGTCCAGGGCGTCATCCAGGAGGGTCTTCATGCCCAGCGCCTCGACTTTCCGGCGAAACTCCTGGGCGCTGAGGCCGCCGCGCAGGGCCTCCTGAAGTTCCGGATTCATCACCATGAGCTCGAAGAGCCCGGTCCTTCCCTTGTACCCGCCGAGGCAGTTCGCACAGCCCTTCGCCTTCCAGATTCGCGCCCCCGCGAGCCGCCGGCCCGCGACGCCGAACGCGGCCATTTCGGCGGCCGTGGCCGAACACGCAACCCGGCACGATGGACAAAGGGAACGCACAAGACGCTGGGCCAGCGACGCCCGCATCGCGGAGGAAATCAGGTACGGGGGAATCCCCATGTCGGTCAGGCGAAGTGGTGCGCTGGTCGCGTCGTTCGTGTGCAGCGTGGTGAAGACGAGATGTCCCGTCAGCGCCGCGCGCACGACGATCTCCGCCGTCTCGAGATCCCGCGTCTCGCCGACGAGAATCACATCCGGGTCCTGCCGGAGAATGTGGCGAAGGCCCTGCGCGAACGTCAGGCCGATCTTCGGTTTGACCTGCATCTGTCCAACGCTGGGAAGCTGGTACTCGATCGGGTCCTCGATCGTCAGCACGTTGAAGTGCTCGGTGTCGAGTTCGCGAAGAGCCGCGTACAACGTGGTCGTCTTGCCGCTCCCGGTCGGCCCGGTCACAAGGATGACGCCGTGCGGCTCGCGAATGAGCCTCCGGAATCGCTCGATGGCATCGCCGCCCAGCCCCAGCGCGGTCAGCGGCAGGGTCGTGGACTCCCGGTTGAGCAGGCGAAGCACCACGCGCTCGCCTTCGGCCACCGGGATGGTCGACACGCGAATATCGATCTCGCGTTCCCCCACCCTGACTCGCGCCGTGCCGTCCTGGGGCAAACGCTTCTCCGCGATGTCGAGCCGGGCCATGACCTTCAGACGAGAGACCAGCCCCGTCTCCATGTGCTTCGGCGGCTCGGCCTGCTCGTAAAGCAGGCCGTCAATTCTCATGCGAATGCGCACCCGGGTCTCGAAGGGTTCGATGTGGACGTCCGACGCGCCCGCCTTGACGGCATCGAGAAGCACCATATTGACCAGTTGGGTCACCGGCGCCTGGTCGGCCACGCGCAGAAGGTCGTCGCGCGATTTATCCTTCGCGGCGGGCCGCTGCTGCTTCTCCTCCATGTCGTCCAGCAGGTCCTGGGTGGACTCCTGCTTCCGGAAATAGCAGCTCTCGATGGCCTTCAGGATGGCGTCCCTCGTGGCCAGCACGGGGACGAGGTCGCGCCCGAGAAGCAGGCTCAAGTCGTCGATGGCCGACACATTCGAGGGATCGCTGGTCAGCACGCCGAAACCGCCTTTCCAGCGGATCGGGAGGAGCAGATTCGTTCGCGCCCAATCAACAGGCAGTCTGGCGATCAGTTCGGGATCCAGGGCTCCTTCATCCACGGGGTCTGCGACCTCGCACCCATATTCATCGCCCAACGCATCCAGCAGCTCCCGCGCCGTGACGACACCCTTCTCGACAAGAATCTGCGCCGACACGCCGGCATCCGATGGCGACTCGCTCTGGCCGAGGGCCTGCGCGACCTGTTCCCGGGTGGCCCTCCCCCGTCGCACAAGAATTTCGCCAATCGACATGGCCTATCTCCGGTCGGAGGATTTGGCGTTCAGGTTCGTGGTGGAGACATCGAGGGCCGCGCGGTTGATGAAGACATCCTTCATTTTCGCGGCTTCCTGAACGTCCGTGACGATGTGGGGCGTGACGAAGATCAGCAGGTTCGTTCTCTGTTTGACGTCCGACGTACTCCGGAACAGGAGTCCGAGAATCGGGATATCCCCGAGGATCGGCACCTTGTAGACGGTTTTGACGAAGTCTTCCCGGATCAGCCCGCTGATGACAATCGTCGATTTGTCGGCCACGGTCACCGTGGTGGACACCTCGCGCTTGGCAATGGTCGGCGTGTAGGTGCCCGCGGTCCCCTTGTCGGTGATCGCCTCGATGCTCGGGCTCAACTGCATCGTGATTTCCCGGTCCGGGTTCACATGGGGCGTGAACTTCAGCTTCATGCCCACATCCACGCGCTCGATGTTCTGAATGATGTCGCGAGCCGTGCCCGCGCCGCCTTCCACCGTGGATTTCAGGATCGGAATATTATCCACCACGCTGACGCTGGCCTCGGTGTTGTTCTGCGCCCAGAGAGGCACGTTGGAAAGGATCTTCACATCCTTGTCCTTCCCCAGTGCCTGGAGCAGGAAAGGCAGCTTCGGGATGATGTTCCCGTCCGAGTCCGTGTACGTGCCCCTGGCAATGCCGATGGCAAGGCCCTGGGGGAAAACCCCGTTGGCGACATAGTCCGCAAGTGGATCGGTCTCGCCCAGGCTGGAACTTCCCAGGGCCGTCGATTCGCCCTCCTTGGGCGTGTCAACGGTCTGCCAACGTACGCCGAGATCGAGGTTCTTGCCGATATTGACCTCGGCGACCAGGATTTCCACCAGCACCTGCTGCGGCACCTGGTCCAACTGCCCCACGAGCGAGCGCACGAATTCAAAATCCTTGGCGGCCGCATCCACGATCAACGCGTTGTTCGCCACGCTCGGTTCGATCGCGATGCGCTGGCGCTTGTCCTTGTCCACGGTCTTGGCGAGAAGGGCGTTCAGACTCTTGGCCGCCTCCTCCGCCGAAAGATATTTCAGGAAGATCGCGTTCAGCCGGCCATAGCCCGAACTGGCCTCGACGTCCATCATCTGCACGATGCGCTTGATCTCCGCGAGCTGAACACTCGTTCCCACAAGAACAAGGCTGTTCGCGCCCACCGAGGGCACAACCACCACGTCGCCGGGCGTGGAGCCGGACCCTTCGGCCACCTGCTGGATATGGCGGCTCAGCGCCTTGTCCGCCGACTCCATCCCGCGAATCGCCGCCGTCAGTTGGGCGGCGACCTCCTCCGCGGACGCATGTTCCAGCTTGATGAATTCCACAACGCGCGCCGAGCCGGGTTTGTCCAGCTCGCGGATGATCTGCTCGATGCGCTTGATGTTCTCGCTCGTGTCCGTGACGATCAGATGGTTGGTCGGCCCGAACGCGGCCAGCGCGCCGCTCTTGCCGCCGCGGACCATCGGCTCCAACATCTTCCGGAGTTCGATCGAACTGATGTTCTCGACGCGGATGATCTTGGTGATGACCCCTTCACGTTCCGAAGTTTCCCCCGCACCCACCACGGGAGCCGCAGGGACGCCGCGCTCCGGGAGGACGACGACGTTGCAGACCCCGTCCTGCTCAACCACGGAATAGCCGCTCGACTCGAGGACGGACAGGAAAAGCGGGTACACCTCGTCGATGGGAATCTGCGGCGGAGAGACGATCGTCACTTTGCCGCTCACGGAATCGTCGACGACGAAACGTTTGCCCGTCATCTCGCCGACGAGTTTCACCAGGAGCCGGATGTCGACCTGGTCGAAGCTGAAGTTGACGTACGGCGTGCCGCCGGTCTGGGCGGGAGTGCGCGCCAGACCTGCGCCCAGAACAAACGCGGCGCTCAGAAGAAGCACGGCCCGTCTATGCGCAAAACGACGCACTACTTCGCAATCCCCCTCTCCGATGACTTTATGAAGTTTATCAGATGATCGATCTCGGGGACGAGTTCGATCTGCTGGCCGATCATTTCAAGGGCCTGTCGCGTGGAAAGCCCTTCGCGATAAAGAATCTTGTGTGCCTTCTTGATCAGGCCTTCCGTCGCCTCGGACACCCCCCTGCGCTTGAGGCCCACGCTGTTGATCGCGCGGACCTCCACGGGATTCCCGTCGGCCATCATGAACGGAGGCAGGTCCTGGGTCAGCTTCGTGCATCCCCCCGTGATCGCAAGGCGCCCGATCCTGACAAACTGATGGATGCCGCAGAGGCCGCCGATGATCGCCTGGTCCTCGATGATCACGTGGCCCGCCAGGGTCGCGGCGTTGGCCATGACCACCTCGTTGCCGACGACGCAATCGTGCGCGACGTGAACATACGCCATGATGTGGCACCGGGAGCCCACGCGGGTCGCATCGCCGTCGTTGGTGGCCGCGTTCACGGTCACGTATTCCCGCAAGGTCGTGCGGTCGCCGATCTCCACCCGGGGCGCCCCGCCCTTGTACTTCAGGTCCTGGGTCATCTGCCCGATGCTCGCGAAAGGGAACACCGTGCAGCCCTCGCCGAGAGTCGTCCAGCCGTCCACGACAACGTGGGACATCAGGCGCGTGCTGTTGCCGAGCTTCACGTGCGGACCCACGACGCAATAAGGGCCGATCTCGACCCCCTCGCCCAGCTTGGCGCCCGGATCGACGATCGCGGACGGATGAATCTTCGACATCGTCAACTCCTTATTCGTCGCGGTACGCAAACATCAGATCCGCTTCGCACGCCAGTTCCCCGTCGCACAGCACCTGGCCATGGACCTTGGACATCCCGAGCCTGATCTTCAGCAACTGGATCTCGATCCGCATCTGGTCGCCCGGCTTCAGCACCTTCCGGAACTTGGCATTGTCGATGGACAGAAAATACGCAACGGCGGATTCCCGCTTCAGCATCGAACTCAACATGACGCCGGCCGTCTGGGCCATCGCTTCGATTTGCAGGACCCCGGGCATCACCGGATGACCCGGAAAATGGCCCTGGAAGATCAGCTCGTTGATGGTCAGGTTCTTGATGCCGACAATCCGTTCCTTGTTGTCGAATTCGATGATCTTGTCCACCAGCAGCATCGGATATCGATGCGGCAGGATCTTCATAATGTCTTCTGTTTCCATCAGCGCCATGGCGATCTCCCGTCTTCGTTTCGTTTATGGGTTAAACAGGTTTCAACCTATAACAAAGGCTTGGGCGCAAGGAAACTGCAAAGACCGGCCGCGGTTATTCGGCGACATCCACGATTTCGACCGGGCACTCCGGGATCGAGGCCAGGAATTTCCTGCCGTACCACTTGGTGACAATCCGATTGTCGAGGATCACCACGATGCCTTGGTCCGTCGCGGTGCGAATCAGCCGGCCAACGCCCTGGCGGAACTTCAGGATCGCCTCCGGCAGCGAGTAATCCTTGAACGGGTCGCCGCCACGCTCCCGGATCCGGTCCATCCGCGCCTTCACGAGCGGTTGATCCGGCACGGCGAAAGGCAAACGCGCGATCATGACGTTGCTCAGCGCCTCGCCGCGCACATCCACGCCCATCCAAAAGCTGTCGAGCCCGAACAGGACGCAGTTCTTGCCTTTGCGGAACCGATCCAGCATGACGTGACGCGGAAGGCCGCTCCCCTGCACATACAGCGTGAATCCCTGGTCCGACATGAAATCGCGGACGAGATCAGCCATCTTCCGCATCAGGCTCGTGCTCGTGAAGAGGACAAAAGCGCGGCCTTGCGTCCGGGCGACATACTCCTTGATCACCGGGGCCGCCGCGGCCGGAAACGCTTCCGTGTTGTTCGGGTCCGGAAGCCCGCGCGGGATGTACACGCGCATCTGCCGGGTGAAATCGAACGGCGACCCCAGTTTGAGCGCGTTGCATTCGGTCGCGCCGACACGGTTCCTGAAGTAGTCGAGGCTGTCTCCCACGGCCAGGGTTGCGCTCGTCATGATCACGCAATCGAGATTGCCGAACAGGGACTGCTCCAGGATCGGCCCGACCTCGATGGGGGCCGAATAGAGGACTGTCTGCTGGCGACGCCGCCCCTCCCGCTCGACCCAGTAGACCTGATCCTCAAGCGATTGCTTCAGGAACGCCTCGAGCCCATCCCTCATCTCACAGCCGTGCGCGCGAATCGATTTCAACTCGGCCTTCAGGTCCTCGTCTTCCAAATCCTCGATCAGCTTCCTCAGGCGGGAGGTGATCTCGGCCAGGGTGTTCATCGCGGCGGTGGAGATGGCCAGCGGGCTCTGCACAACGCGCTGGGAGGCCTCCTCCCCGAACTTCGCCCACTTCCGCACTTCCGCGTAGAACTCCTCAATCTCATCCCAAAGCCGCGTGACGGCATGCACGGCCTCGCCGTCCCGCAACACCCCGAGCAACCCCTTG
>CALMZY010000146.1 GCA_937870865.1 uncultured Lentisphaerota bacterium
CTTTCTCCTTCAACATGCTTCGCGCGGGTCCGGCGGCCTGGCGGATATTCTTCGTCTCGGCGTTGAGCTCGCGAAGACGGGGTTGAAGGTGTCCTACGTTCCCGTGGGCGGCGGGGATGTGGCGAAGATGACGGAGAACATCCTGTGGACGAACGACGCGGTGCGCCGCGAGCAGGTGGTGTCCGCGCTTCCATTTGTGCCGGAGTACGTCTGTGCGACGGCATGGCCAACGGCGTACAAGGCGCTCGCCCAGCCATCGCGCCGCAAGCTGTACTTCGTCCAGGATTACGAGCCGTGGTTTCATCCGGCGGGCGTTTCGCGCTGGTATGCGGAGCGGACCTACGAACTGGGTTTGGAGATGTTCACGCTCGGCCCGTGGCTGACCCACCATCTGCGAACGGTTCACGACGATGTCCGGGTGACGCCGATGCCGTTTCCCGCCGGCGATTCCCCGGAGGTCGGTCGAACTCTGCGGGAACGCAGGCGCATTGCCTTCTACCTTCAGCCCGACAAGGAGCATCGCGGAACGGAGTTGGTGCTGGAAACGGCAAGCCGACTGAGTTCGCGGATGCAGGCAAAACAGGCGAACGCCGAAATCGTCCTGTTCGGTGCCCCGGAGAACGAGTACCTCAAGCCCGGTTTCCCGTGCACCGTGCTGGGAGTGCTCGGCGAGGCGGAGCTGACGGCGCTGTTTCGGAAGACGCGCGTCGGGTTCTGCGCGTCGTTCACCAACGTGTCGCTTGTAACTTTCCGGTATCTCAGTTCGGGTTGCCTGGCCGTGGATCTGGACTTGCCGAATGTGACAAAGAACATCCCCGGCAGCGCGATTTCCCTGATCCGGTGCTGCCCGCCGGATCCCGAGAGCGCCGTGGAGGCCATCGAGCACTGCTGGGATTTTGATCCGGCGCCCGGCCTTCGCGAGCGGTGCGTGCGCGAACTGGCGGAAGAACATTCCTGGTCGGCCTGCGCGGCCGCGCTCAAGAAAGCGGGGATTGTATGAAAGCATTGGTCACCGGCGGAGCGGGATTCATGGGGTCGCACGTGGTCGACGCGCTGCTGGCGCGAAATTGCGAGGTGGTGGCGCTCGACGATCTGAGCGGCGGGTTCGAGGATAACGTCAGCCCGAAGGCCGTTTTCGTGCAAGGGAGCGTGCTGGACTGTGCTCTGATCGACCGACTCTTCAAGGAGCACCGGTTCGAGTACGTGTTTCACCTCGCCGCGTACGCGGCGGAAGGTCTGAGCCATTTCATCCGGCACTTCAACTACCAGAACAACCTGATCGGCAGTGTCAACCTGATCAACGCGTCGGTCCTGCACAACGTGAAGTGCTTCGTGTTCACGTCGTCGACCGCCGTGTACGGCAGCAACCAGTTGCCTATGACGGAGGACCTGGACCGGAAGCCAGAGGACCCGTATGGCATATCGAAGTACGCGGTGGAACTCGACCTGCGGGCGGCACACGGAATGTTCGGGCTCAACTCCGTCGTGTTCCGGCCGCACAACGTGCCCGGCGAACGGCAGAACACGGGCGACAAGTGCCAGAACGTCCTCGGGATCTTTATGAACTAGATCATGTGCGGTCAACCCATGCCGGCGTTCAGTGACGGAAGCGAGATACGGGCTTCTTCGTATATCGGTGACGTTGCGTCGATCATGGTGGAGGCCGTGTTTTGCCCCGATTGTTACAACGGGGTGTTCAACTTGGGGTCCGATCAGCCCTACTCGGTGAAAGCGTGGGCGGAAATAGTAGCGGCGGCATTTGGTGTTGCGCCTGATATCCGTTACTTGCCAGCCCGTTTGGAAGTCCATCACGCGCACGCGAACCACGGTCAGGTCCGCCCTAAGCTCGGCTTCGAGGCGAAGACCTTCCTGGAGGAGGGGATCTGCCGAATGGTTGCGTGGGCCAGCGCAAAAGCGCCGAGTTCGGCCAGATCGAGATCGCGGTTAGTCTGCCACTGTCAGGATAGGCCCATTTATAGTGTCGGCACATGTGAAAGACTCCCGTTTGGCGCCTGACAGATCGACCGCACCCTTGGTTTACGTTGTTGTGTTGATCTACAACGGCAAGGGTCTGGTTGAGGACTGCGTATGCTCTCTAGCGCGGTTGGACTACCGGCCGCTGGAGATCTGCCTGGTGGACAACGGCTCCAC
>CALMZY010000147.1 GCA_937870865.1 uncultured Lentisphaerota bacterium
GCATTTGCATTGTGAGTAAACAGCATTTCGACATCAATCGGCCCATTCACCTGGCGCGGCGCGACGTTTTTTTCGAGCGCGCGGTGGAGTTGCTCTATGTGCCGCTCCAGAACATGAGCACGGGCGATCGAATCAGGAGTTCCGATGTCATCCTTTCCATGCTGAAAACGGCGGAGTCGCACGCCTTCTTTGCCATCCAGTCGTCGAGCACGGTGGCGCAGGAAAGCGATTTCCTTCGCTTTCTCCGCCTGATTTCCGACAACGTCAAATCCGCGCACGCCATGATGCAGCACCAGTTGCACCTCGAAGCGGAAGAAAGTTTTCTTTGCCAGTTCCTGAATGCCACCCCCGAGCAATGCGTGCTCCCCGCCATGCACTATCAGCGGCGCGCGGAGGACATTCTTCAAGGGCTTTGGAACGTGCTTCAGCTCGCGCACGCGGCATACCGGGCGCTCCAGACGGCGAATCTGCAGAAGCTGACCGAGGAAGAGCGCGCCCGATATCGCAAGGCATACGACAGCTTCCGGCATGACGTCACCACAAGATACACCGTGCCGGGAATGACCAAGGAACAGAACGCCCCGCAACCTCAGTGACGGGTACACCCCGTTGCTTTGCGCACAGCGACTTCACGGCACAAGGGGAAGACCGCCTGTTCAGACCCGCCCGAACTTCTTGTGCAATTCGCTGAAGCTCATGAAAATGACCGTCGGGCGGCCATGCGGGCACGTGTACGGCATTTCTGCACCGGCCAGGTCAACCACAAGCTGTTCGATCTCGTGCAGCGTCAGCCGATCGCGCGCCTTGACGGCCGCTTTGCACGCAGCTTGGGCCACATCCTCCTCGGACCATCGCTCTGTCCCCCCGCTCGATCCGCCGCGTTCCATACTCCCGGCCACCGCGGACAACAGGTCCGCGGCTGAAGCGTCACCGATACAACTGGGTAATGCGTCGACCAGGAAACTGTCGCCGCCGAATTCGGAAATCCCAAAGCCCATCTCCTTGAGGAGAGGAAGACTCTCGCGCACGCGCTGGGCGTCCTGGGGAAGAAGATCGACCGTTTCCGGCGCAAGCAGGCCCTGGCTGGCCACGCAACGGGTTGCCAGTTCACGCATGTAACGTTCAAACAGCAGGCGTTCATGCGCGGCGTGGGGGTCCATCAGGACCATGCCGTCCTCCGTTTCCATGACCACATAGAGCCCGCCCACCTGCCCCAGAACGCGACACCATGACCAGGGACGGGATGACGGCGATTGCTGCCCGCTCTTCGCCCCCGGCACCGGCAAGGCGGTTGTTTTTTCCGCCTCCTCGGAGGGCATCATGGGAAGCCGCGGATACGAAAATGTGCGGGCTTTCGGAAGATCCGGTATTTCGACCAGTGGCTGCGTGTCTGAAACCGTGGCGATTCGGGGCTGGCCCCCCAGGGAGTCCTCGTGCGTGTTCGACAACGCCTGTCGCAACGCCAGGATAACCGCATCACGCACATCGGAAGGCTTTCGAAAACGGACCTCCTTCTTGGCCGGATGGACATTCACATCGACCATCGAAGGTTCCATTTCAACATGGAGGAACAAGACGGGGTACCGCCCCTTGGGCAGGAGCGTGTGGTAGGCCTCTGCCAGCGCATGGCTGAGCATGGGCGCCGAGGCAGGCCGCCGATTGATGAACACATACTGCTCTGTCCTGTCCGCCCGGCTGGCCTGCGGCAATCCGGCATATCCCCGTATTGTGATCCCTCCGGTCTCCAGGTTCACGGGGCGAAGCATCTTGGTGAATTCCGCGCCAAACAACTCTCTCATCCGGTCATCCGAGCCCGCACCGGAAGCAAGGCGGTACGTTTCCCGCCCGTCCACAACCAGCACGAACCCCACCTCCGGATAGGACAAGGCGTACACCAGGAACATCTGACGCACATGGGAGAGCTCCGTCTGCCCGGAACGGAGAAACTTGCGTCTGGCGGGCACGTTGTAGAAGAGGTGGCGCACCTGAATGCTCGTTCCCGTCGGACAACCGGCCTCGCGGACATCCTGCATTTTTCCGCCGGACATCACCACTTCCACGCCGCCGACATCGGACGGCCTGCGCGTCGAGAGGGAGAACTGGGAAACCGCCGAGATGGCGGCGAGCGCCTCGCCGCGAAAACCCAGTGTGTTCACATTTTCGATGTCGTCGGCGTCACGTATCTTGCTGGTGGCGTGCCGTTCGACGGACAGCAGCGCGTCATCGCGGCCCATTCCCGATCCGTTATCGGACACCGCAATCAGTTTGCGCCCTCCGTCGACCACTTCCACGTGAATCTGGGTGGCGCCTGCGTCCAGCGCGTTTTCGACGAGCTCCTTCACCACGGATGCAGGCCGGTCCACCACTTCGCCCGCCGCGATCTTGTTGGCGACGTGGTCCGGAAGGATCTGAATGTGGCGCGGTTCAGGCATGGAGAGATTGTAGACGGACGAACGTCGAACGTCCAACATCGAACACCCAATGGCGGCTGACCGAAACAGGCTCTATCCGGCCGCGCTTCAACGTTCTGCGTTCTTCCGCTCGGTCACAGGATTTCAACCACTACGTCGTTGGTGTCCACCTGCGAAACAGGTTCCACCGCGATCGGCTTGTAGGTGGGCAGAAATCGATAGTAGACCTGCAGCGTAAGCGCCGCAAGCGTTGTGCTGTACACCGGCCCCAGGTTGACTTCCTTGCCGTTGTCGCCGGAAAGATTGGCTCCGGCCGAAGTCCAACTGCCATCCTCGTTCTGATTCTTCACATACACGCGCGCAAACTTGGAGTTCCAGCCCGACCAGGTCTGGCCGCCCTGGTGGAATTTCGCCTGCGTGATGTAGTACCAGGCGTACATCGGCCACTCGTACGGCTTGTCCCAATCACAGTTCGCGCCGACCAAGGCCTGGAGGCCCTGCCGGCACTCCTTGTCCATGGCATGGCCGAGGAGTTGCAGACACAGCACGCCGATACCGGTAATGGAATCCGTTTTGTGACCCGACTGGTCAGTGTAGCGAAAACGGCCGGTCTCCGGATCCGAAGCGGACTTGAGATCGGCCACGGCTTTCTCCATGGCCTCCTTGATGCCCGGATTTTCCGCCCCGGCGATGTAGGCGGACTTCAAAGCCTGGATCTGCCATCCGGCGACTGACGTGTCGCGACGCGCTCCCTTGCTATAGTTGTAGTTCCATCCGCCCTTGGGCTGCTGGCCGTTCAGAATGATCTGGATCGCCTTCTCCATGACGGGCTTGAGAGACGGGATGCGGGTCAGTCCGTACGCCTCGCTGATGGCGTAGCTGGCGATGCCATGCGCGTAGGGGCCGGGTTGATCATCCGTCTTGCAGAATCGTCCCTCGGCGTCCTGCTGGGAAATCAGATAGCGAATGGCCTTCTCGACGGTCTGCCCGTATTTCTCGGACGAGGTCGTCTCGCCATGCGCGAGATAGGTCAGCAGGGCCAGCCCTGTCATCGCCGTCTTGTTCGGGCTCCACGAACCGTCAGGGTTCTGCTTCTTCTTGAGCCATTCCAAGGCTTTGACGACAGCCATTTCCGTGTACTGCCCCCACTGCCCTCCATAGTTCTTGAGGGCCGCGGCGCGGCCGCCCGCCGAGCGGCCCTGGAACAAGCCCTTCATGACCAGCGGGCTCTGGATATCGTTCTGGACGTCCAAGGCGGCAAAGTCAACGGTGGGCTCCGACGAGGCAAAGGCCGAAGGCTGGACATCGGGCGGGGCCTCCATCAGGGAGACTTCCGGCGGCGTCACGGGGTCGACCACATCCGGCAGTTCCTCCAACTTGTCGATTTCCTTCTGGAAATCCTCCAGGTCCGTGGCGTCCGGCTCCATGATGACGACCTCCACTTCCGGAGTCCTCTCGATGGTGGTGCCCGTGAAGAATCGGAGCAGAACGAAAATTACGACAATATGAAGGATGATCGAACCGGTCGGGCCCCAGATGTGGTCAATCATCTTCCTGACACGCCAGTCGAAATTTAGATTCATGATGAATACCCCGTCAGTTTGTACTGACCACCGACAAGTTCACCAGCCGGGACTTCGCGCAAAGATCCAGCACTCGAACCAGGTCCTCATGATGCGATGATGCGGTGCACATGATGAGAATCGTCTGGTTCCTGTCGATGGACGCCAGCTTCGACAGAAGTTTATCCAGCTCGGGCGCATCAACGGGCCGGTCATTGATCGTGAACCCCTCGGCAAACACGGTAACGCGGATCATCTTCGGCGGCGTGGTCGTCTGCTCCTGCCGGGCGTCGGGTGACGGGCGGAAGACATCGAGGTTGGCCACGACATCCTTCGGATGGATCGTCACGAGAAAGTAGATCAAGAGCTGGAACACCACGTCGATCATCGGCGTCATCGGGAGATCCGCCGGCGGCATATCGCTTCGTTTTCGTTCTCTGGCCATAGCGCGTTACCCCCTTTCCTTGAGGGCGGCGAATTTGACCTTCCAGAGTCCCGCAGCAGCGCAGGCGTCCATGACCCCCTTGATATCCTCGTGCTTCGCCCTGGCGTCGCCACGGATGACAACGGGCAGGGTCTGTCCGCTCTCGGCCACGGCCTTTTTCAGGATACTGCGCAGAACCGCCGGCGACATGTACGTGCGGGCGATGGATATCCTGCCATCGGGCCCGACATCCACCAGGACCTCCCGGGGATCCTTCTTCTCCTCGGCCACGGCATGAGGGGCCATGGCCAATTTCAGCTTCGTATCCAGCGCCTTGCTCTGCATATCCGCCGTAGTGACGAAGAAAATGATCAGCTGGAACACGACGTCGATCATCGGCGTCATGTTCATCGCGGCATCTTCCATGCTTCTTCGCATCGGAATGACTCCTGAAACGGCGACCTATTCCTCGACCACTTCGACGTTTCTCAGCGACTTGATGAGGTCCATCGTCAGGGCTTCCATCCCCAGGATGATGGACGTCGCGCGGTTCTTGAAGAACGTGTAGAAAGTGATCGCCGGGATGGCCACCACAAGTCCGGCAGCCGTTGTCCACAGCGCCTGCGCGATGTTCAACGCCAGGAGGGCCTGCTGCGCCGCGCCCGCCTGGGTCGTGGCCAGGGAGGCGAACGCGTAGATCATGCCTTGCACGGTTCCGAGCAGCCCGAGCATCGGGGCGAGGTTCGCGCAGACGTTCAAATACGCAACGCGCTGCATGAGCTTCTCCCCTTCGATGTCCGCCGCAACGCCCACGACGTCCTGAATGACGTCAAAGCCTTCCTTCACATTGCTGAAGCCGGCGGACAGGATGTTCGCCATCGGACCCGGCGAGTCCTCGCAGTGCTTCAGGGCCTTCATCACGTCCCCCTGCTCCATGGAGGATCGCACTTCCTGGACCAGCGCGTCGGGAACGATCTTCTTCTGGCGGATCGTGACAAACGAGTCAATCGCCAGCGCGGCCGCGGCAATCGAGGTGGCGCCCAAACTGACCCAGATGATCAGTCCGAGCCATCCGCTGCTCATCACCACGGTGAAGAACCCCAAGCCGGACGGTTTCTCCGTCTGCGCCTGCGTCGCCGCCTCCTTGTTCAATTCCATTCCGGCCGCGGGAGCCGCAGCGGCGGGTTCAGCGGCCTGATCCTGGGCATACACGCCCGCCACGAAGCCGGCAAACACAAAGGCCGCAACCAGTACCAGAATCCCAATCGCTCTCTTCCGCATGTGACTCTCCTTCTCGTTTGTCCGTTTCGGACAGATGGTCCATCAGTTTACATTCAACAGCGTTTACAGTCTGCCCTTGGCCGCGGCCGCTTCCGGGCTGCCTGGATACTCGTCCATGAGTTTCTTGAACATCTCCTTGGATCGCGCATCCCGCAGCTTCTCAAGCGCATCAGCCGCCTTGAACAAGGCTTCGGGCTGAACCGCCTTCTCGTTCTCGAAAAGAACGACGGTGCGCAGATAATCCAGCGCGGCGGCCTCGGTTTGAGCCTGGGCCAGCTTGGCGTCCCCGCGCATCACCTGCGCCCGGGCGGCATCCTCCCTCGATCCACTGCTGATCACGCCGGCCAGCTGCTGCTCCAGTTTGTCGTACTGCTTTGCGTCCAGGAGGGTGCGGCGATAGCCCCATTGGAGTTCGGAGTCTTCCTTGCTCTTCGGCGAGGCGGCAAACAGCTTGTCGTAAGCGCTGATCGCGCTCAAGTAATCGCCTTTCCGCACATAGACCTTCGGCAGCATCGCGCGTGCCTGGTTGTCCCAATCCAGAAACCGATAGCGCAGGATGACATCCTCGAGGAGCTTGATCGCCTCGTCGTACTGCTTGCCCTCCGTCAACTGGGCCGCCTTGTCGATTTCGGCGGGTTTGTCGGCCACGGCCTTGGCGTACTGGCCGGGATAGAAGCTGCGTGTGCCCTGCACGGTGGTCAGAATGATCTCACCGTTGGACTTCGCGCGGATGTCCGACCCGTCCACCCTTTGGCCGGTGGTCGTGATCACATGCGCCGCCTGGCCGGCCGTCGCCGCGAGCGCCGCCATGAAGAGAAGTCCACATCGAACCGTCTTGCTGAGTTGACTCATATCACTGCTCCATTCCTGAATAATCCCGCGCGTCATGGAACCTGCGGCGCCGAGGCGGCGGCACCATTTGCGGGCGCCGGCTCAGGCATTGCGGCTGCATGAACGGCCTTCAGCTTGGCATCCGCTTTCTTCTTTCTTACGTCCTCGACTTTGGCACCCGTCGGAAAAAGCTTCAAGTATTGATCGCAGCTGTCCAATTCGTCCTGGTAACGCTTGAGCTGATCGGACAGGTCGATGCACTTCAGGATGCTTTCCTCGACCAGGGGGCGAATCTGCGCGTCCGCGGGGTCGCCGAGCAGCGCCACGCGCGAGAACGAGGCCAGGGCGGCCTGCAGATCGCCCTGCTGTTCCTGGATGTATCCGAGTTCCATGCTCGCCTTGTTGACCAGCGTGTTCGTCTCCGCGTACTTGAGCACGTCGCTCATCGCCAACACGGCGTTGCTCAGGCTGCCGGTCTCCCGATACGCACCGCCCAGCGTGAACTTGGCCTCGTAGAACAAGCCCGATTTCGGGTACTTCACCATCAACTCTTCAAGCGCCTTGATGGCTTCCGGATAGTTCTTCAGATCGAAGTACGACTTGCCCAACCCGAACAGCGATCGCTCCAGGAGGCCGCGCTCCTGCGTGGACCCGACCACCTGCTGGAACGCCTGGATCGCCTGGGGATACAGCCCCGCGTCGATCATCATCTGCCCCACGCGGGTGAACTCATCCGGCGTGTACCCGCCACGGCTCATCATCTTGTCGAAAGCCGTCTTCGCCTGGTCATACTGCTTGATTTCCATCGCGCTACGGATCAGGGAGAACAGCGCGCTCTTCCCCTCGTCCGAGTCCGGATACTTGACCGCCAGGTCATCGAACGTCTTCGCCGCCGCGTCGAACTGTCCGAGCTCCAGTTGAATCGTCCCTTTTCCGTTCAACGCCTTGGGCGCCAGCTTCGATTGCGCGAACAAGGCAACGAATTGATCGTATGCCTTGATCCCCTGCGCCCGATAGTCCGCCACGGCCTCCGGCGGATCCTTGATCCGCTGCAGGCAGTAGCCGCGATAGAAAGCCGCCTTTTCGAGCAGCTCCTGGTTCTTCTTCACATCGGCCGCCGACGTAGCATAGGGATTATCCTTCGGCGCGAGCCACTGAAGCACGATGGTGAACTCCGCCAGCGCCTCCTTCAGTTTCCCGATCTGCCGGTAGCAGTCGCCGAGGGCGAACTGCGCCTGCGCCTTCTCCGGTCCCGGCTGGGCCTCCCGGATGAAGTGAGTCAACCCCTTGACGGCGCCTTCGTAATTGCTGACCGCGAAATAGCCCCACGCAATCTGGTTGAGCGCCTTGGGATAGAACTGATCGTTCGGATACCCGTCCACGATGCGCTGATAGAACTTCATCGCGCCTTCCGTGTCGTTGGCCTGGCGACGAAGGCCGGCCAGCGTGAACAGGATTCCCGCCGCGCGCGGATGCTTCGGGAAGTACTTCAGATAGGTGTCATATTCGATCCCGTACATGGCCTCGTCCTTCAGATCGAAGTAGTGCTTGCCTGCGGCAAGAAGAGCCACGGCCGCGACGTCCTTCCCCGCAAAACGCTCTCCCATATAGGCCGTGACCACCTTGACCATGAGCTTGTCTTCCATGTTGGCGTACGAAAGAAGGAGGTTCCCCAAGGCGACAATGCTCGCATCCGTCTCGGGAAAGCTGTTCAGGTTCTTCAGGTACTCCACCGTCGCTTCCTTGTACTTCTTCTGGCGGAACAAATTATCCGCGAGCCGGAATTGCGCCTCGGCCGCCTTGGCTTGGAACGCGCCCAAGTCGACGTTTACCCGCTTGCCGTAATCCGTCTCCAGCAGCGTCTTGATCTGCTGCGCGCGCACGCCGGCCTGGGGCCCCCAATCACTGTCGCCGTATTTCGCAAACACGTTGTAGAACTCGCCAAGAGCCCGGCCGTATGCCTGGATGGCCTCATCCCGTTTCTTCTGCTTGGCCAGCGCATCGGCATCCTGCTGGATCAGTTCGCCCAAGAGGAAACGGGCGCCCGCCATCGGACTGACGGACATGGGCAAACCCTCGTCCTGGATGAACTTGTCGATTTCCTTCAGGATATCGAGATTGCTTTGAAGGGCTTTCTGCGCCCCACCCCTGTCCTCGCGAACGAGGGCGATATGGGCCATCGTAATGATGGACTGGCCAAACCATATGTCCATCCCCCCCCACTGGATGGTCTCGCAGAGCTTCTTGGCCTCGGCCAGATTCTTCTCCCGCTGATCCGCCGGCCCCTCGGCCGCGAGTTTGACGTACAGCTCAGCCTGGTCAGCCATGAGCCGGCGGCCGACATTCCGGTCCGGATTCGTCCCCAGGACCCGGGCGTACGCCTTGATCGCGCCCGCCTTGTCGCCCGCCATTTCCAGCATCTGGCCGAACTGGTATGCGGAGTCCTGATAGAAGCGCAGCAGATCCGGGTCGGTCGGGACACGCCCCTCGTATTGCTTGAAGAAGCCATCGTACAACTGCTTGGCCTTCTCCGTCTCGCCCATGGCATAGTAACCCTTCGCCAGCGCCAGGCTGATCGCCTGCGCCTTTGGATTGTCCGTGCCCATGGTCTTGACGATTTCTTCGGCCTCGGTGAACTTGCGGCGGGAAATGAGAATCTGGGCCTGGATCAGCTTCGCGCGATCCTTCATGTCCGGGTGGAGCCTCAGGACATTCTGAACCACCTTGTCGGCAAAGTCCGGGAACCCGTAGTCGATCAGTTTTGAGGCAAACTCGAAATCCTGGTCAACGCCGTCAGCGGCGAAAGAGGAGAAACACGGAAGGAGCAACAAACCAGCCATGGCGAAGAAGAACAAGGCCCGGCCGCTAGAATAACCATTCCTCATAGACCTCTCTCACAAGGATAAGGTACGTCGGTTTCTCGCCGATTTCTTTGAGACAAAATCCAGTTGAAAAGGTAGTGAAATCGCTCTCTTCCGTCAAGCAGCGCGACCGTAAAACGTTCACAAATCCGAGGTTTGTGATATCCTCGTTCCTCGATCAACATGCCAGCCAATTCTCGAAGCTACGCGATCATAGGCGCCGGCGCCCTGGGCGGCTTTTACGGAGCGCGGCTCCAGCGGGCCGGGCTCGATGTGCATTTTCTGCTGCACACCGATTACCCCCACGTTCGCCTTCACGGCTTGAAGATCGAATCCAAGGAGGGCGACTTCATTCTGCCCCGCGTCAACGCCTGCGGCCGCGCTGAGGATGTGCCCCCGTGCGACGTTGTCCTGGTCGCGCTCAAGACCACGCAGAACCACCTGCTCTCCAGCCTGATCCCCCCGATTCTCAAGCCGGACAGCGTGGTCCTGATCATCCAGAATGGCCTCGGAATGGAGGATGCTGTGGCCCGGATCGTCGGACCAGGCCGCGTCATGGGCGGCCTGTCCTTTCTGTGCTCCAACAAGGTCGGCCCCGGACATATCCGCCATCTCGACTACGGGGCGGTCGCGTTCGCAGAGTACTCCCCCGAAAGCAAACCGCGCGGCATCACGGATCGCATGCGCGCCATCGGCGCCGACTTCGAGCGCGCGGGCCTCGACGTGCAACTCATCGACGACCTGATCCTGGCGCGTTGGAAGAAGCTGGTCTGGAACATCCCCTACAACGGATTGTCCGTGGTCCTGAACGCGATGACCGACGAGCTCATGATGAACCCCGCGACCCGCGAACTCGTTGTACAGCTGATGGGTGAAGTCGTCGCCGGCGCCGCTGCGGTCGGACGCACAATCCCCGACAGTTTCATCGAGAAGATGCTGACAGATACCGACAAGATGCCGCCGTACCGGACCAGTATGAAGATCGATTACGAGAAGCATCGCCCGATGGAAGTCGAAGCCATCTTCGGGAATCCTGTCCGCGCGGCCAAAGCGGCAGGCAAAGAATTACCGAAGGTTGAAATGCTGTACCGGCAACTGAAGTTCCTGGATGAGAGGAACCAGGGGTGAATGACGAATGAATGACTAACGGGGAATCATTGTTCGCCATTGGATCATTCGGCATTCATTCGTCATTCGGATTTGGTCATTCGTCATTTCAACTCCCCTCTCATGCTCGCCCGCGTCAGCGCAAAATCGTAGCGCACGGGATCATCCGGCGAGATGCGGCGGAACGCGGCCGTCATCTCGAGCGCCGTCTTGATGTCGGCCGACGTCCGCTTCGTCAATCCCCACGCAAGCCCGATCCGGTGCATGTGCAGGTCCAGCGGAATCACCAGCTTCGACGCCGGCACTCCCGGCCACAAACCGGGATCGACGTCGTCTTTCCTCACCATCCACCTCAAGAACAGGTTCAACCGCTTGCAGGCGCTTCCCTGTCGAGGACAGGAAAGAATGTCTCGGCGCGCCTTGACTTCCCCTTCCCTGAGAAGTCGGACCCAAGACGCCAACGCCGGCAGGACCGTTTCATGTTCCGGGAGAAAGCCGTTGACGAAACTCGCTTCCAGCGACCCAAAGCGATCGATCGCCGCCTTCACACCCGACAACAGCGCGGAGATATCCGCGCCGGTGGTCCAGCGGTGCCGGAATCCTTTGAACGCCGCCTGAATATCGCCGACTCGCGACCCTTCGAGAAATGCACGCGGGCAATGTTCCATCCGCGCCAGCGCCTTATCGGCGCTGGCCACGATCTGTCGGACTCCACCGTACGCCAGGAGCGCAGCCAATAAACCCGCGACCTCGCGATCACGAGCGTCCGAGTACCGGTAGAGCAATTCCAAAGGATCGGGCGGGATGAACCGGCGGTGATTATACCGCCTGTAAAGCCGCTCCAGCGCGGCAGCCCATTCCGCCCTGGATACCTTTCTGTTCATGCTTTGGTTGCGCGACTTAACCGATTTGTGTTACAAGCATACTATATCTCACATTCAGGGAGGGTGCTTATGGCAACCAGCGCAAATCGCGTCCTTGTTGTGTCCATCGTCGTGGTGTCCTTGGCTACGCTCGTCTCCGCCCAGGGGTATCGACAATTAAGCACCGTTCACGACGGATCGGGCACGATGTCTTCCGGCGGAACCTACACCAACTGGAGCGCCGCCGGACAACCGGGCGGCATCGCCGTCAGCTCCAACGGGGCGCTCACCCATTACGCGGGGTTCCTGCAGGCTGTGGACATCAAGCGGCCCAACCTCGACACCGATGGCGATGGCGTCATCGATGAAATCTCGACCGACAACGACGGCGACAATCTGACGGATACTGCCGAGGTCCAGGGATCGAGTTTCACCCCTCCGACGGCAACGGACGTGAACATCGCGGACTCGGACGGCGACGGCACGACAGACGGCGGGGAGGCCATCGCCGAAACGGATCCCACGGATGAGAACATCAACCTGCAGATCCTGGACATTCGCGACGTGGGCGGAAACCGGGAGGTCTCATACATGGCGCGGCAAGGCAAGACTTACCACATCCGTTCCACGGACGGCTCGTATCAGCAGCCCGCGACCGACCTCGGAAGCCAGCAGGAACCCGCCGGCGGGTCCGGCACGTGGCTCGTGCGCACAAACGTCTACACGGATGCGGGCGCGACCACCCAGCGGTCGTACGCGGTCGAAGCGCAACGGTAAGAACCGGCGGTGCCGGTCAGAGGGGTTCCGGCCTGAGTTCGGCGATGCCGGTCTGGCTTTGAATGTGACAGATGGCGATGGCCAGCGCGTCGGCGGCGTCCTCCTGAATCTCCCCGCTCACACCGAGGATGCTCTTCACCATCTTCGCCACCTGTTCCTTCTGCGCGGCGCCGAATCCTGTGAGCGCCTGCTTTACGAGGCGCGGCGAGTACTCGTAAATCGGAACGCCCGCCGTGGCGCTTGCGGAAATGACCACGCCGCGCACCTCGCCGAGGACAAGCGCGGTCTTCGCGTTCTTGAAGTAGAACCCGCCCTCGATCGCGGCCGCCTGCGGTTTGCAGCGATCCAACACCGCCGCCAGTTCCCGGAAGATCAGGCGCAGACACTCCGAGTGGCAGCGCGAGGCGGGATTGTGCACCGTGGAAAACTCGACCAGCCTCAGGCGGCTTCCCTGCGACTCGACCACGCCGATGCCGGTCGAGCGGAGGGATGCATCTATGCCGATGACTCGCATCGTGGTCGTTCTCCTTCTCGTTCTCGTCCTCGTCCTCGAGTACGAGAACGAGGACGACGACGAGAACGATGGAACCTACTTGCTCAGCTGTTCCGCGATCGACGGATCCACGTCGAAGTTCGAATAGACGTTCTGAACGTCGTCGAGGTCTTCCAGTTCCTCGATGAACCGGATCATGGCCTCCGCCTTGGACTTGTCGCTGATCGGGATCATGGTGTCCGGGAGCAGCGAAATTTCAGATTGAGTCATCGGGATATTGGCTTTTTTCAAGGCGTCCACGACGTTCATGAACTGTGATGGATCGGTGATCACTTCGAACTCGTCGCCTTCCTTCGTCATGTCCTCGGCGCCCGCTTCCAAAACCAGTTCCATCAACTTGTCTTCTTCGACTTTCGACGCATCCACCATGATATCGCCCTTGCGTTGGAAAGAACGCAGAACGCTTCCCTGCCCCGCGAAGCTCGCGCCATGACGGGTGAAGATGTGCCGGATTTCCGCGGCACTGCGGTTGCGGTTATTCGTGAGCGTCTGGACGACCAGCCCCACTCCGCCCTGGCCGTATCCCTCAAAGGTCACCTCTTCCAGGACCTCCCCTTCCAGTTCGCCCGCGCCGCGCTTGATCGCGCGCTCGATGTTGTCGGACGGCATGTTCGCCGCGCGGCCCTTTTCGATCAGCGCGCGCAGGGTGATGTTGGAGTTCGGATCGGACCCGCTGGCGCGGACCGTCACCATGATCTCCTTGGCAATCTTGCTGAACACCTTGCCGCGCTTGGCGTCCGCCGCGCCCTTCTTGTGCTTGATCGATGACCATTTATTATGACCGCTCATGGCAAAACCTCCGTTTCAAAAATCCGTGCTCTGTAATTACTCTTCCTGTTCTTCCTTCTTATGCTTCTGCGCCTCGGCAACCACCTTCTGCGCGATGTTCCCCGGCACGACGTCGTAGCGGTTGAATTCCATTTCGAAGGAACCCCGGCCGCCGGTCATGCTTCGCAGTTCGGACGAGTACCTGAACATTTCAGCCTGCGGGACTTCCGCCGTGATCACCTGCATGCCGTCCTCGTTGCCGATGCCGAGGATCCGCCCCCGCCGGTGGTTCATGTCGCCCGTGATGTCGCCCATGTACTGATCCGGCACCATGACCTTCGCCGTCATGATCGGCTCCAGCAGGACCGGCCGCGCCTTGCTCATCCCGTCCGAGAACGCGCGCGAGGCGGCGATCTTGAAGGCGATTTCCGACGAGTCCACATCGTGGGACGATCCATCGTAGACCGAGATCTTCGTGTTGATCACGGGATAGCCCGCAATCGCGCCCTTGGCCAGCCCTTCCACGAGGCCCTTCTCAATGGCGGGCAGGAAATTGCGGGGAACCGCGGTGCCGACCAGCGCGTCCTCGAACCATTCCGTGTCGCCCGTCTTGAGCGGCGCCACCTTCAGGTAAACCTCGCCGTACTGGCCGCGCCCGCCCGACTGCTTCTTGTGCTTGTAGTGGCCTTCGCCCAGCCCGGTCACCGTTTCCTTGTAGGGGACCTTCGGGGTGCTGAGC